>SYDV01000296.1 GCA_005801395.1 Planctomycetia bacterium
ACAAATCCAGACCTTCCGGCCACGATGAATTGCGCAGCGCATCTAGGCGTCGTCCTGATTGCATGTCGCTAATTAATATAATGCGTTTTGGACCTTTTGCCTCTTGTGCGGCGGTTTCATCTTCACTGATCAGTTCAATGGCGCCGGTTAATGCCACGCCTAAATCGGTGCCAGCGTCACTGGGTTTGGTATTTTGTAGGAGTAATTTGGCGTACTCGGCGCGCGCTGACGAGGGCTTACTGGTCCAATCTTCGAAACTAACAATTTGGCGCAGCGAACGATCGAAGGCAATAATTGCCACCCGCTGATTGGGACCGGCGTCGTTGATGGCTTTGTTCACCCGTTCTTGGGCTTGATCCCATAATCCAGTACGATTCATCGAGGCGCTGGTATCAATCAACACCACGGTACGCCCATTTTGACCAGCGGTTATGACATCAGTGGTGTTCCATAACGGACGCGCGAAGGCGACCGCCAATAAAATAAGTGCGAGGCAACGCAGCAATAATAACAGAAGATTTTCAACCCGCGTTTTGGGCTGCATACGTGGCGGAGTCGGTCGCAGGAACATCAACGAACTGAACACCTGTACGTTACGAGCACGCTGACGTAGCAAGTGCAACAAGATCGGCGCGATGACCGCGGCTGCTGCGGCAAAGAATAAAGGAAAGAGAAAACTCATCGTACCGATCCTGGTGCGGTTCGCCGTTGAATAATGCGACCGCGACGTTGGCGGTCATTCATAAATTCGAACAAGGCTTCCGATAAGGGACGATCAGTCGGAACTGGATGAAAGTCGACGGTTAGCTCAGCTGCAATTTTGCGTATGGCTTCGATGTGTTCATTAAAACGTTTACAATATTCATCACGCGCGGAGATGGGATCAATATAAACTTTCTGGCGTGATTCGGAATCTTCGAAAAGCGCGGGTGAGTCAAAGGTAAAATCACGTTCAGCGGGGTCGAAAATTTGGAAGATGACCAGGTCGTGGCCACTGGCGCGTAAATGAGCGAGACGCTTAGCTAGCGCATCAATTGGCGCCAGAAGATCGCTGACCAACACGAGTAATCCGCGCCGTAATTGCATTTCTGCGATGCGTTGGAGCGGGGCCGCTAAGTCAGTGGCGGTACCAGTGGGCGGTTGTTCAAGCGCGTGCAAAATACGACGTAAATGCCCGTGACGATTGCGTGCTTGAATGACCTGATTGACGTTATCGTCGAAGGTAACTAATCCAACCGCGTCGCCTTGAGCAAATAAAAAGTGTCCCAATGTTGCGGCAAGCGTGGACGCGTAATCAGATTTATGGTAACCCAGTGAGCCATAACCCATCGATAAACTGTGGTCGACTAACAAATGACAACGTAGCGATGTTTCGTCCTCAAATTTTTTAATGTAGTGGCGATCGGAGCGCGCCAGCACGCGCCAATCAAGATAACGCAGATCGTCACCGTCTACGTATTGACGATATTCGGTGAATTCCGTACTGAAGCCGTGCCGCGAGCTGCGGTGAATACCACGAAATAAACCATCGACCACGACCTTGGCGCGCAACTGCATCGACTTGATGCGCATCAGCGACGCTGGGTCAATTAAGCCGCCGTTGGGCAACGGCTTAACAGGAATGGTTGGCGATGGTCCCATCGTCATTCGATTCGCCGCGTTCTTCGTATAAAATACCAAGGTTGGTAATACCTGGAACGTAGTGCGGATGCACGTCTGAGCAGACTAAATAATATTCAACTGCCATGTCGTCGTCGCCGATGCGATCAAGTAAAACGCCGAGTTTAAATGCGGCTTCCACATGTTCCGGATCTTTTTCCAGGGTGGATTCGTAGGCATTGATAGCGGCTTCGACATTACCTTTGGCGTCTTGGATGCGGCCAGCCAAAAAATCGCGATCAGCGCTGTCAGGCACGGCGCTCAATGCTTTTTCAGCTTCTTCGACCATATCGCCGTCTAATAACGTGCGCACCAATTCAACGTGTGCTTCTGGTAAACTTTTTGCGGCAAGGGCGAAATGCGTTTTTGCTTCAGCGTGATCGCCGAGCTCATGATAAATTAAACCTAATAAGGCTTGGTTGTATGCGTCGGTTCCTTCGATGCCTTCTTCTGCATCGCTAAAATGGCCAAGGGCAAAGGACACAATGCCTTTACGTACCTTCACATCGTCTTTTATTCCGCCTAAGCCTTCTTGTAAGGCGGCGGCGAGCTTGCGATGCTCTTCCACGTCCTGAATAGAAATGCGACGTAATAATCGGATTTGAGCTAAGGTGGGACGTTGGCTGCCGGTTAATACCTGGGCGCAACGGGGCAAAGTGGCAGTGGCCATGAACACTCCTCGAATATGGAAGGGGGCGGGATGCTAGGGGACCGTAGGCGTGGGTCAATGTGGATAGCAGGCGAGCGAGTGCTTTGGCACGCGATTGCTTGGATTGGCGTCCAACAGCTGCCGCTTAGGCCTTCGGCAAAGCCTTGGCGAGTCGTTCCACTAAGGTGTCGATTTCAGCCGAATTGATGACGAGCGGTGGAGCAATGCGTAGCGTGTTGTTGCCAGCAGGACCAACAATCAATCCGTTTTCACGACAAGCCGTTATTAATGAACCTGGATCTTTATCCAGCTGCACACCGATGAGCAAACCACGACCACGTACTCGGCCGGATCCGAACAAGTTAATCAAAGCGGACATCAAACGTTCGCCTTGAGTGGCAACGTTTGAGATAAATCTGGGTTTAAGCAATTCGCTTAAGACGGCCATTCCGGCACTACATGCCAGCGGATTGCCTCCAAATGTCGTCCCATGCATGCCTGGTTTGAGCAGCGCAGCGACTTGTTCACTCGCGAGAATTGCACCGATCGGTACGCCGCCACCGAGGCCTTTTGCCATGGTCATGATGTCTGGAATAACCTGGTCGTGTTGATGACAAAACATTCGTCCCGTGCGGCCAAAACCGGTCTGGATTTCATCCATAATCAGGAGCGCTTCATGCTTGGTGCACAGTTCACGCAGGTACGATAGGTAGCCAGTTGGTGGCATCAGCACGCCGCCTTCGCCTTGAATAGGTTCAACGAAAACCCCAGCAATATCACTATTTTGCGCAAAAGCGGCATCTAATGCGGCGCGCTCTCCATAGGGTAGAAATTCGCAGGGGGCCAATGGGGCAAACGGTTCGCGATATTTGGGATTCGACGTAATTGATAGTGCACCCATGGTTCGGCCGTGAAAACCATTCGTAAAAGCGAGGATCTTATTTTTGTGACCTTTATGATGTTGATTACCCCATAAGCGTACGAGTTTGTAGGCCGCTTCATTGGCTTCGGTACCAGAATTACAAAAGAGTACGCGACCTGGAAATGCGGCATTTACTATGGTTTGCGCTAACTGCTCTTGCTCCAGAATGGTGTAATAATTAGAGCAATGTAACAGTGTTGCGGCCTGCTTGGAAATAGCTTGGACCAAGGCTGGATGTCCATGACCGAGCGTGCTGACCGCTACGCCCGCAAAGGCATCAAGGTAAGTTTTTCCGTTGGTATCAGTTAGGTAAACGCCTTTGCCGCTAGCAAAGCAGATGTCCGCGCGGCCGTAATTTTGGAATAGGACGGAAGGCGAAGCAGGCGTGGAAGATGGTGACATTGAGAATCCTCGGCGGGCGGGGTGCGTGAGTCTCTCGCTTTGTTGCGCGGATCAAGTTGTCCGGAGGTTACGCGACACGACTCCAAGAGTTCGCTCGCTTGCGATTGTCTAGAGGCTTGCATACGGTGGGTGCCAACTGCAAGGTCCACCTGTGTGGATTGCTGTGGGATAACGACTTAGCGTGCTGAGCAGCGGATAGTTGCAGACGCCGGGAGATGGTATGAACGAGGCCGCCATTGAGCCGCCATTTGCATCTTGGGCACGTTGGTTTGTTCCAGCGTTAGTTGTAATATTATTGGTGGATCAAATCAGTAAGATGTGGTTATTTTCGTTAAGTGAACAACAAATCGCAACGTTACCCAAATGGATAGATCTTTCATGGAATAAGGGCGTTGCTTGGGGTATGGGTAGCAGCATGCCGGTTCTTGTTGTCGCTATAACCGTCATTTTAATTCCTATATTATGCTGGGTATGGTGGACACAATTTCGCCCGCTTGGTGCTTGGGAAAATCTGGCATTTGG
>SYDV01000297.1 GCA_005801395.1 Planctomycetia bacterium
AGATAAAGTAGTGCGTTTCAAGGATCGCACAGAGCATCATTTATTTTTAGAACCCGAAGGCCGACACACGAAAGAAATTTACATCAACGGTTTATCCACATCATTGCCGTTAGATGTCCAAGACGCGGTGTTGCGTGATATTCCAGCCTTAGCCAACGCCCATGTCTTACGCTATGGTTACGCGGTAGAATATGATGTCGTAGCAGCGGATCAAATGAACCACCAACTCCAAGTGCGCTCCGTCGCTGGCTTATATTTGGCGGGGCAAATCAATGGCACCAGCGGTTACGAAGAAGCCGCCGCTCAAGGTTTAATGGCTGGCACGAATGCCGCTCTGTCGCTACTGGGACGTGATCCCTTAGTGCTGTCACGCGCCGATGCCTATATCGGTGTCCTTATTGATGATTTAATCACACGCTGCCCCGATGAACCGTATCGCATGTTTACTTCACGTGCGGAACATCGTCTACACATACGTAGCGATAATGCCGATCGTCGTTTAACTCCCCTCGCTGCTGGTTGTGGTTTGGTTAGCGCAGAACGCGCAGCGGCCGTACAGCAAAAACAATTACAAGTGGAGACCTTAGTTAAACGTGCCGGCGATCAATTAGCCCGTCGCATCGCTGGCGAAGCAATCGAACTACCAGACGCCATTCCATTAATAGACGGCATGGCCTCGGCGTCACATGAGATTGCGGAATCCGCTTGGATCGAATTGCGATACGCAAATTATTTAGAACGCCAGCAAGGGCGTATCGAACGCGTACAACGTCATCGTGATTTGCCGCTCCATCCAGACCTTGATATTCAAGCAATCAAAACGATTTCTACCGAAGGTCGCATGGTGATTGCGAAACATCAACCACGCACGCTCGGGGAAGCCGCATCATTACCAGGAGTAACCCAGGTAGATGTCGAAACGCTGTATGCCGCCATGCAATCACGCCTCAAACGTAACCGAGGTGATGTCGCGGCCAGCGCAGATTCGTAGTATACTTACGGCGTTGGCCTTACAGCATGCCGCGCTTGGCACACTGAGTGTCGACTTTCCGATTCGAGGTCTTTATGGAAAAATCCGATCCACCTAGCGCCTGGCGCATGTTTCGTATTATGGGCGAATTTGCTCATGGTTTTCAAACGCTCAGCGAAATCCCCAAGGCCGTAGCCATTTTTGGCTCGGCACGGACCAAGCCTGACCATCCCTATTATAAAGCCGCCGTCGATATTGCCGCGCATTGTGTCGCTCGTGGTTTTCCCGTCATCACCGGCGGCGGCCCTGGGATTATGCAAGCCGGCAACAAAGGCGCATTTGAGGCAAAAGGCACCAGTGTTGGCTTAGCGATTAATTTGCCGATGGAGCAAAATTCCAATCCCTACATCAATATTGAAGTAAAATTTCACTATTTTTTCGTGCGTAAAGTAATGTTTCTGAAACACACGGCCGGAGTTGTGGTAATGCCGGGTGGTTTTGGTACATTAGATGAATTATTCGAAGTCCTGACGTTGGTTCAGACACATAAAATCGCACCCTTACCTATCGTACTCTATGGTCGAAAATTTTGGTCCGGCATGTTGGAATGGATCAAAGCCAACATGGAAGATGATGGACATTACATCAGTCCAGGCGACCTCAATTTGCTCACCGTGGTGGATAGCGTGAATGAAACGATGGCCGCACTAGCACACATTTCCAATGAAGTCGGTCGCCACGACACGTTTGTATTGTAATCATTAGCCCTCAATGAGGGGCATCCTTCTCTCCATGACCTTCATTGAGGCCGATTGGCTCGTAATCATTTGGCAGCGCTTCCATAATTTAGTCAATGTTGCTTCGACATGAATTAGCCTCTTCCGGGAAGGCTAGTTGTGCCCGAGCCCACTTGGCCAATCATCCCAGCCGTTCCTGGAGCGAGCATGACCACGACTGGCACCCACACAAAGACCCCCGAGATCGCCCACCCGGATCCGGCAGTGGAAAATGCCCAACTCATCTTCCGTGAAGTGTGGACGTGGCTGGAAACCAATGTTGGCAAAGAAAAATTACACTTTCCCAAAGAAATTATCTGGCTCAACGGTGCGCCGGGTTCGGGTAAGGGTACTAATACTCCATTTATTTTACGTGAACGCGGCATCACCGCTGCCCCAGTCGTCACCAGCGCTTTACTGAACAGCCCCGAAGCACAACGCATTAAAGACGCCGGTAATTTAATCAGCGATCCAACCGTCGTTCGCCTGCTGTTTCAAAAATTGCTTGATCCACAATACATGAACGGCGTCATCGTTGACGGTTTTCCACGCACGCGTGTGCAATGTGAATGTTTAAAAATCTTATACCAAAAAATGCTCGAGCTGCGCAAAGCACATCTTAATGCACCCGACGCAGATTTATTCCCACAACCGGTATTCCGCATCACCGTATTATACGTTGATGAACGTGAATCGGTCGAACGCCAACTCTCTCGTGGGCAACAAATTATCGCCCACAATCAACGAGTTCGCGAAACCCATGATGGCGAATTATTAGAAGAACGCGCCACCGACACCAACGAAGAGGCCTGTCGCAAACGCTATCGTATTTTTAAAGAACAAGCGCTGGAAGCCCTGCAGTCACTACGAAAAACCTTCCATTACCACCTGATCAATGCCCAGGCCGAGTTATCCAAGGTCGAACAAAATATTATCAAAGAGTTTCAATATCAGAGTTTACTTGAACTCGACGACGAAACCATTGACTCTATTAACCACATTCCACTGGCCAATGATATTGTCATCAATGCTCGCCAAAATTTGGTACGCCGTTTGGATGGCTATCAACGCGAACACACGACTTTATTTAAACAGGTCATTTACGTCATCGAAAATGAATTCATGCCCGTAATTAATTTGCATGCCATCGGTGGCCGCGCTGAAATCGTCAGTGAGAATCCCGTATTCGCCCATCAGTTGGCGTTACAAATGCTACTCGACGTGTTCAACGAACGCGGCTATTACGCCGTCGGCCACACCGAAACCAAAGATATTCCAGCACGATTTGACCTAAAAACCGGCGAAATTACCTGCCGCAGAAAACCCATTTATCGTTTCTCGATC
>SYDV01000298.1 GCA_005801395.1 Planctomycetia bacterium
AGCGTAAGCAGGTCGCGTATCGTTTTGCTGATTTAGCGAAACAGGAACCCGGATTAGCGTTGGCGATTAAACAAACCGTGATGGCAAATGATAAACCTCGTTTTACGGCGTTGTTAGCTGGCTCGGACGGTAGCGGAGCGGTGCGTTCGTACTTCAACCTATTATCCGCTGATGAATTAAGTGGTCTATTTGCGTTGTTGAAGGGAGGCAAGTAATGCCCCGTTTATTATTTTTATTATTAACGGTTCTTTTAAGTGTCGTTACGTCCGTTGGGCAGATCTCGGCAGCGGACAGCAATAAAATCCCGGTCAAAAATACGGTCGCAAACGCACCTGTGCCGTTAACGATTGTTGCACAACCCATTGACGAGATTGACGCCGACGTCGCTAAATTTAACCCGAATATCTATGCGCTGAATGCGGATGGTACGCCGGTTAATTACAATAAGAGCCCGTTTGTTGAGCCGGCCTCTGATATTGCGCGTGACGTGGTGTGGATTACTTGGTTTAGTTCCCTGATATTTTTACCATTCTTGGTGTTGCCGCTGATTTTGTTGTTATACGTGATTTTTAAATTCCGCGATCATGGAGATGATCGGAAGCCGGCAACATTTACGGGTAATCATAAATTGGAAGTGGCTTGGACACTGATCCCGTGTTTGGCATTAATTGTCGTTAGTTACCCGACGTGGATTATTTTGGATAAGATGGAAGCGCCACCGAGTGATAAAAAAGATCAAATGACCGTGATCGTGCGGGGTAAACAATTTGCGTGGGATTACGTGTATCAGGGTTATTATAAAAATCCCAAAGCTGAGGTGAAGCAGAACATCGCGATTGGTCAAAATATGGGGATTCAAGATCCTTTGATTTTACCCAAAGGCCGTGCGGTGCAATTGCACATGACGTCTGATGACGTCAATCATGCTTGGTGGATTCCTGCCTTTGGTGTGAAAAAAGACTGTATTAAAGGCCGTTATACGTACGTGTGGTTCACGCCTGAAATATTGGGTGTTTATAAAGGGCAATGCGCAGAATTATGTGGCGCTGGTCACGGCATTATGTTGGTTTCGGCGAGTATTGTGACTCCTGCTGAATTTGATCGCTACATTACTCTGCAACAAGCCAAAGACGATGTCTTAAAAGTGTGGAGTGCGATTCAACCAGCGGTTGGCGTTAAAGTGGACGATAAAGCTCTGCGCGATGCGGTTGCTGGTTATCTGAGCAAAGGCAAAACGGCTGAGCGTCAATACGCGTTACGTTTTTGGATCGCATCGAATTACTCAACCTTACAGCGCGTGCCACCACCCAAGGGTACCAGCATGGCGCAAGTTATTGGCGCAGCTAATGCCGCCGATATTCCTGCGACGATTAAAGCTCGTCGCGATAAAGTGGATGCGTTGTTGAGCGAACTGGTCGCTCACGTCACGAGCATCCCTGATATTGTTGCCATTGCCTCAGGAGATCTGCCATGACAACTGCAGCTGTCATGCCGCCGATTCCCATTAAGCGCTACACGGGCTTGATGGACTGGTTGACGACCGTCGACCATAAAAAAATCGGCCTCATGTATTTTTGGTTTACTGTCACCATGGGTGTGGTTGGTGGTTTATTCGCTGGTCTGATTCGTGTCCAGTTGGCGACACCGGGCGCGATCATTGAAACCATTCAAGCAGCGCATCTCGCGGGTGTTGATCTGCCATTTAATCTCTACAGTGAAGATAAAGATCGTTATAATCAGGTCGTAACGATGCATGCATCGATTATGATTTTCTTCACGATTATTCCCGGATTTATTGGTTTTGCGAATTATGTGGTGCCGCTCATGGTTGGCGCGCGCGATATGGCGTTCCCGAAAATGAATGCCTTTGGCTTTTGGCTCTTGATTCCATCCGCAATATTAATGCTGACGAGTTTCTATATCGTCCAAGGTGGTGCCGCGTCTTCTGGTTGGACGGCATATCCACCGTTGTCGTTGCAAGGAGCTGGCACGAACCCAGGCCAAGATATGTGGGTGATGGGTGTTCACTTGGCAGGGGTTAGTTCGATTCTCGCAGCAATTAATTTTATTGTGACGATTGCGAGTTTAAAGGCGCCCGAAATGAAATGGCGAGATTTACCATTATTTGCGTGGGCTACCTTCTTCGTCTCAATTATTCAATTAGTTGCGACACCAGTACTAGCTGCGGCAGTAACCATGGTGCTGTTGGATCGTAACTTCGGAACGACCTTTACCGTTCCTGAAGCTGGCGGTGATCCAGTGCTCTACCAACATATCTTCTGGTTCTATAGTCATCCGGCCGTGTATATCATGATCTTGCCGGGTTTTGGCGCTATTAGTCATATCTTCGCTGCGTTCTCGCAAAAAAGAATTTTTGGTTATATGAGCATGGTTTACGCGATTGGTGCGATTACCGTTCTTGGCTTTATTGTTTGGGCCCATCATATGTTTGCCGTCGGAATGACACCGGAATTGGCGTATTATTTCCAAGTAGCTTCGTTGCTCATTGGCGTACCAACCGGCATTAAAGTATTCAATTGGTTGGCCACGATGTGGGGCGGTAAAATTCGCTTCACGGTTGCGATGATGATGGCCTGTGGTTTCATCTGCCTATTTGTGCTTGGTGGTTTCGGCGGTCTCATTTTAGCATTGGTCGCTGTGGATTTTACCCTGACGGATACGTACTTCGTGGTTGGTCACTTTCATATGGTACTGGTTGGTGGTTCCATCATGTTGATGTTTGCCATGACTTATTACTGGTGGCCGAAAATGACTGGACGTATGTTGAGTGAAAGTTTGGGTAAATGGGTATTCTGGTTGATGTTCATTGGCGTATTTTTGACGTTCTTCGCCATGCACATCAGCGGTGCAAACGGTATGGCACGTCGCGTACCAGTTTATTATGCCGACTTTCAATTTTCAAATTACCTAACGACTTTTGGTTACTTCTTAACTATCGTCTCAGCTTTGCTGTTTTACATGGATTTATTCCTCAGCTATCGCCGTCCGAAGGTGACTGAAAACGATCCTTGGCATATCAATGGATTGCAACAAAGCTTCGAATGGGCCACGTCTTGCCCGCCGCCAGTTTATAATTTCGAAGTGGTCCCACCGATTCCCGTTCTCAACCAGAGCGGTGATAATCACGGTAAGCATTGATTCATTTACGGGAGCGCTACTCGTTCCCATAACCTCTATTACGTAAGGCGATGTCTCCCACGTGATCTCCACCGCCACCATCGGCGCTGATTCAGCGAGCCGCACCTTGGTATCTCCGGTGTCGGCTTCGGTGGCGTCGTGGTTGGGCGTCTTGTTTGTGATGCTGTTTGCGCTCAATACGATTGGTGGTTGGGTACGATTATCCGGCGCTGGTGTCGCAATTCCGCAATGGCCAATCATCAATGGCAGTTTATTGCCACCGATGAGCGATGAGGGATGGGAACAGGTGAAGCTTCATTACGACGCAGATCAAGTACGCCTTGAAGCACGCGTTCGTGCCGGTGAATTAACTCCGACGAATTTGGGTCATCGACCCCACGATTTGGTTGAATTCAAAGCCATGTTTATAACCGAATGGAGTCATCGTTTATTTGCCGCTCTGGTTGGCATTATGGCGGCTGGTTGTTTAACGATTATTTGGCGACGTGCACCAATGCGTGCGCTGATTGCTTGGCCTATGAGTATTGCTGGAGTGTTAATTATCGCCCAAGCGGTGCTAGGTGGCATGTTAGTGCGCAGCGGCACCAACACTCATTGGTTATTTTTACATCAAGCGAATGCTAGTTTAATTATGGCGTGCGTGTTGATATCCATATTACGAATTTTAGCAGATGGCCGCCCACAAGTGTCGGCATCAGAGCGTGCTCAACGAGTTGGATTATCAATTCTGCTCGGCGTATCGACGTGCGTCGTGTGGCTGCAACTTGTAATCGGATCTTTAGTCGCCGGCAGTCGTAATGACGGCAATTTTGGTGAGTGGCCATTGTTGGCAGCTTCTCGTTTGTGGGATGAGCATCGTTCGTTGTGGTGGAATCTACAGTCAAACCCAGAGCTACATCAGTGGACGCATCGCTGGATGGCCTGGAGCATTGTGGTTTTAGTGGTGGTGTTATTAATAGTTGCCTGGAAAAAACGCGACGATGTTCCACAACGCTTGCGACTTGGATTGCAATCCGTTGGCGTATTTTTGCTTTCTCAAATTGTGCTCGGTATCGGTAATGTATGGACGGGAATAACACCCTATGGTTCGCTAGCGCACCAATTCATGGGCATGTGCTTATTCCTTGGTCTGGTGTTGTGTTGGTTTGACGTTCGCCGTGAAGTGTTAGGTCGCAATAAACAGATGTTTTTGGATTCTGCTGAATCTGAAAGCAAGGCGGCGGCCACATGAATAACCAGCCGCAACGCATTTGGCAGGTGACAAAAGACCTGCTCATCCTGACCAAGTATCGTATTACCATGGTCGCCATTTTTACTGGTTACGCCGCCATTGCGGTGCACGGTGCATACGCAACGAACTGGTCATATATTTGGCCGTGCATGATCGCCTTATTCGCATTGGGCGGCGCGGCGAATACGCTAAATCAAATATTCGAATTACGCAAAGACGCCGTTATGGATCGTACAAAAGCGCGGCGGCCTTTACCGGCTGGACGGATAACGCCCGCCCAGGCGTACTTTTTTGCCGTCGTGCAAATGGTGTTGGCATTGGGTATTTTTATATGGTTTTACGGAAGTTATTTAGCGGCGGGATTAACCGTTGCGACCGTGGTGTATTATAGTTTTTTCTACACGCTGTATTTAAAGCCAAAGCATTACCTGAATATCGTTATCGGCGGCGTTCCGGGAGCGATGGGGCCGTTAATTGCTTGGGCGGCTGTCGCAAACACGATTGAATTAGCCCCGCTGGCGATGTTCGCAGTAATATTTTTGTGGACTCCACCGCATGTGTGGGCCTTGGCCATTAAGCTTAAAGATGATTATGCACGTGCTGGTATTCCGATGTTGCCAGTCGTTAAAGGCGTCGATGAAACGACGCGGCAAATATTTATCTATACCGTGGTTATGGTGATCGGTACTTTGGCCGTTCCTTTATTAGTACCGGCATTTGAGCACAGTCCGCTTTATACCACGTTATCCTTGGTGCTAGGCGCGGTGTTCTTGGTATGGACGGCAATTCTGTGGCGTTTTCGTCCAATTGTGCCGACCATGCCGCTTTTTCGTTTTTCGATTATTTATATTGC
>SYDV01000299.1 GCA_005801395.1 Planctomycetia bacterium
ATCCATTTCATCTTGTGGTCGTGCCGTATGCGTCAGGCGCAAAGTGCCGCGACGACGATGCGTGGCAGTGTCGCTCATGGTTTAGCCTGTTTTTCTGAAATCGCTTCAGAGATAGGAATGTCTAAGCCTTCAGCGGCGTCGTGAAGCAACTGTAATTTTGCGACCGATTGGTATGGACCATCCTGGGTCATGAGTTCGGCGTGACTGCCATGTTGGATAATTTGCCCGTCTTGCAGAACGACGATGACATCCGCTCGTCGTAAAGTCGAAATACGATTGGCGATAATAAACGTGGTTCGCCCAGCAATGGCATGGTCCATAGCGGATAAAATAATCTGTTCGGTTTCTGGGTCGATGGCAGCAGTTGGGTCGTCTAATAATAAAATAGGGGGTTCTAATAATAATGCCCGTGCAATAGCTAATCGTTGCCGTTGACCGCCTGATAAGGTGATGCCACTTTCACCTAATACGGTGTCGTATCCTTTAGGTAGAGCACAGATAAATTCATGAGCTTGAGCTATGCGTGCAGCATTTTCGATTTGTTCTTGTGTCGCAGTCGGGTGTCCAAACGATAAATTAGCTGATACGGTGTTAGAGAATAAAAAACTTTCTTGAAAGACGATGCCGATATTGCGCCTGAGATCATCTAAGTTGATATCTCGCAAATCATGTCCATCTAAGGTAATGCGTCCGGCAGTCGGGTCATAAAATCTGGGGATGAGCGACATTAAGGTGCTTTTCCCTGAACCGGTTGCGCCTAAAATCGCAACGCATTGGCCAGGATTAATCGTAAGCGAAATATGATGTAGGACGGGGTCGTCGGAGTTATAAGAAAAATTAACTTGTTCGAAACAAATAGCGCCCACGGCTTTATCGATTTTAATCGATTTATCATGCGATGCCACCTCAACAGGGGCATCAAGTATTTCAAAAACCCGCTTTGCGCCGATTAAACTTTGTTGTACTGAGTTAATAATGGTAGAGACGGTCGATACTTGACCGCTAAATTGCTGTAAAAGTCCGCTAAATACGACCAAGCCCGTGCCGAGTGGTAGTTGACCATCAATGACAAGCCATCCGCCGTAGCTGAGTAGTACGGCAAGATTAACTTGTGTAATTAAATCCATTCCAGGCCCAAAAATGCTGACGCGCCAAAAAATGGAACGTTGTTGATCACGCACAGCACTTGTGGCACGGGCAAAAGCGGCGCAGGATTCAGCTTCTCGAGCAAATCCTTTAACGACCTGCATGCCTTGAATGTCTTCGGTTAATCGGCCAACCATGACGTCGACAAGTTCACGATTGCGTGCGTAAGCTGGGCGAATTAGGCGAGAAAAGATAATTGAAGCGAGTGCGAGTAATGGAGTCGTGGCTAAACAGGCGATGGTTAACCAAACATGTAACTGCAGCATGTAGAATAAATAAACCCCGAGCGACAAAACCAAGATGACGCCTTGAATCAGTACACCATCAATAAATAAGCGAACATTTTGTACGTCCCCAGTGATGCGGTTAATGATAGTGCCGGAAGCATTCGCATCAAAAAAACGAAAGCTTAAGCGTTGTAGTTTATTGTAGACTTGCGTACGTAGGTGGACCACTACTTCTTGTTGTATCAGTCGCGCCACGGAAACGGAATAGAGATAATTGAGAACGGCGCGGATAATTCCCAACATTAACATGCTGAAGGCAATGATAAACACGACCATCAGTGGCGACCAGCTGTCCGGCGGAGACCAATGAAATGGCCAATGTGGTGCGACGCGTTCAGGGCGAATTTGATGGTGAATAAAATCAATGCCGAGCCCAAGAGCACTAAGTACCGCTAAGCCAACCGCTAGAACACCTAATTGATAAGCGAGTACCTGCAAACATCGGCGGCGATATTGCCATGCCAAAATCAGCAATCGCCGAACTAATGCGCTATTCGATTGTGATTCACCGAGCATTGTTTCTATGGTGAAGCAACTTCGTGAAGTGCAAAGTGGAAGCTGGCAAAAGCGTCATTATCGAAGGCTTATGCTTCTTTCAGTGTTCCACCAGATAACACTAATCGTCGGTCTGCTCGTTCTGCAATGGCCTGATCATGAGTTACAATAATGACGCTGGCTTGGGATTCGCGGGCTAGTTTCAACAGTTGGTCAAGTACGACCGAAGCGGTAGTGGGATCTAAATTTCCGGTTGGTTCATCGGCAAGTAATAATTGCGGTCCAGGTAATAAAGCCCGACATAAGGCAACACGTTGTCGTTCGCCGCCCGATAAGGTGCGAACATCTTGCATTAATCGATCATGTAGGCCAACCGCGGTCAGTAAGGTGCGGGCACGTTCGGTGGCTGTTGCGAGTGGAAGACGAGCTGTGCGGGCGCTCATTAATACATTTTCAAGGACGTTAAATTCGGGCAGTAAATTAAAGGCCTGGAATACAAAACCAATGCGTTTGGCACGTGCTGCCGAACGGGCATCGCCACTCAGGGTTGCAAGTTCAACGTTATCTAACGTCATGCTGCCACTGTCAGGACGATCCAGCAAACCGAGGCAATGGAGTAAGGTGCTTTTTCCCGTGCCGCTAGCGCCACGAATGGCAACCACTTCTCCGGCAGCGACCGAAATATTTAAATCCGTGAGCACCGGAAGCCCAGGATAGTGTTTACATAATTTTTTGACGGAGAGGCGAATGGTTTTCATGCGCCCTCACGCAAAATGGCGACTGGATCGATGCGACTGGCTCGTATGGCTGGAATAAGAACGGCTAGAATACCAATGACGCTCATCGTCCCGATGAAAAATAATGGGATCAGTGGATTCCAACTGATTGGGGCATCCGGGGTATAGAGCACTTCTTGTGGAAAAAGTGGGAAGCCAGTTAATTCACTCAGTGGATTAAGTAGCACTAATATGCTCCAGCCTAATCCCCAGCCAAATAGTCCACCAAAGACACAAGCCGCGATACCAGCGATTAAAAATGCTCCCGCAATATCACGTCGCCGAGCGCCAAGTCCTAATAAAACGCCAATATCATGGCGCTTTTCTGCCACCAAGGTGCTGAATACAGCATAGACAATAAATACGGCGATACCTTGAATCGCAATCATTACTAAACCCATAATGTTGCGTTGAATTTCAAAGCTTCGGACTAAATTGCCCCGTCGTTCCATCCAAGTAGTAACCCGTTGACCCGTATTCATCGCGAGGGTATTTCGCATCGCGGTCAGGTCACTGTTTGAAGTTATTTGAACCCGATAACCACTAATCCGGCCTTTGCGGTCATGACGAGCATGTAAGTCAGTTAATACTTGGCCCATTGGTAGGGGCAATAAACCAATTGAGCGATCGACCTCATAAATGCCAGTCCCTAAGGTATCGCTAATTTCGGCTTTTACTTGACCTGTCGTGCCGCCGCTGCCATTTGGAACGGTTAATTGTACTAATTCTCCAGGGCCAAGACCATACGAATAAGCGATTTCACGACCAATGACCATGCCAATCTCTGGTCGTTGCCGAGGGGGTAAAGGCATCAATCCAAGTCCTGCACCACTCATCAATTCAAGTCCGGTTAACATCAGATGATCACGCCAAGTGGGAGTTAAAAAACCGCTTCCTCGTTCATCGGGAGTTAATGGCGAAGCGTGTAGATCCGTTACTGGTCGCGGATGCAACATGGCGGGAGTCAACCGTCCCATGCGTTCGTCTAAAGACCAATCAATGGCATCAATTAAGCACGGCAAGTTGAGGCGTAAATCATTTCGTTGCGTGCGGGGCGCTAATATCGCATAGGTACCAATAAACGGGGTCGCTAAATTTACTCCAGGCGTGTTGGTTAGTTCTAGTTGATTACCAGGGCTATGTACCAATGGCCCGCTGCTCCATGGCGCTTCAATGGTTAGGTCGCTCTCATTCGCACGGACTTGTTTACGGGTTATATCGATAAAACCCTGAGTAACGCCCACCACCACCACCGGTACAGCAACAGTCAAGGTAATGGCCGCTAAGGCCAACCAAGCAGCGCGGCGACGCCGCAGATAACGCAATCCAAGGTGCCACGCGAGCATGGCGGAGGAGCATGTGTTCAGCTCTCGTTACCGCTAGGGGTTACATCGTGATTGGCGAAGGGGGTGGTTGCTAGACAGCGACCTTTCATGGTATATTCACCCATATGACGCAGTTGTTTCATAAGTCGATCTCCGTACGTCGCCGCATGTTTTTTACCCTGATCGTGACCGTCATTGGGCTGTTATTAGTGCTCGGAGTGGCGTCTCGATTGGTTCTGCAGAGTGGATTCCTGCGCTTAGAACAGCAATCAGCAGAGCAAGAGCTTGGACGCATGCGCGACATGTTTAACCAACAGTGCGATGATTTAGAGCGCAAAGTAGCCGATTGGGCGCTGTGGGATGATATGTATCGTTTCGTCGTTGAGCCGACGGCTGCCTTTCGTGATGCGAACTTACTCGGCGCAAATTTACGCACCCTGCAAGTGAATATGTTATTGATTCACGATAGGGAGGGGAAATTGGTGCATGGATCGGCCTATGATTTATTGTCCGATCAAGTGGTTAATATAGATGGGACATTGCGGGCATTATTGCAACCGCATCATCCCGC
>SYDV01000300.1 GCA_005801395.1 Planctomycetia bacterium
AACAAAATTGGCAGAGGGCTCGCAGATGAAAATATCGCCAACCCAATCTGGAAATACATCACCACGATAGACACCGGGACCACACGCTGCTGTAAACGAAGCTAAGGTACCGTCATCGCGTAAGGTTCCTTTTTTATAGCCGCGATTAACCCCAGGATTCATGCGTGCTGGCCACGTAACGTTTGATGATGCAGCTTTCTCATTTAAGCCACCACCGCTAAAATTACGGTTTCGTGCATAATAAGATGCGTCGACGAAATCCGTGCGTATTTGATCGCTGTTTACGTTGTAATATGGGCGTCCATAATTATCTTGTGTCGCTCCCCATTGACCGCGAAAATTAGACACCTCGCTAATAAACTTACCTTTCTCAAAGCGATAGCGAGTTGTATGATTCGCGCTGTAGATCCAATTGTCTAACATCCAGACAAGGCCGTTTGACGTGTGCTCAGGATTTTTAGGTGAGCCATAATTTTCGATGACTTTTTCTTTTATGTCGGCTTTACCATCGCCATTGGTGTCTTTACAGAACCAAACCACCGGTGGTTCCGCAATTAATATCCCGCCATTAAGGCACATAACGGCGCGAGGCATAATTAGATTGTCGACATAAATCGAAGATTTATCCATGATCCCATCGCCATCGGTATCGCTGAGTAGCGATACGCGGCCAGTGGGTTTGTCTTCGTCGGTGCCAATGGCGTCGAGCATGTAGCCGCGCATTTCGCACACAAACATGCGACCATCGCCATCCCAGGTGATGGCAACGGGATCTTCGACCATGGGTTCAGATGCGACTAATTCGAGACGATAACCACTTTGCAGTTTAAATGTTTTATGGGCTTCCGCTGGAGCGACGACCGGCGCGGGTGGAATTTTCCAGTGCGCTGGCGGTGGCGGCATGTCTTCCTCACCAGCAGTGAGGGCTGCCGTTGGCAAGCACAGCGCGAGCATGAGTGCAATTGGGTGGGGTGATTTCTTGCCAAACAAGGCAGTTGATAAATTTCGATAGGAGAACGGATTTTTGAGCATGGTGCATCCTTATACGCAACATCATGCTAATGGTTGCTCTATTTCCTGTATATCAATTTTACATAATAAATCCCTGATCGGATAAGACACATGCGTCCAAAACCGACCAGGGATTCGCTATTTCTTATCGCTCTGAACGGTTACTTACCCTTCAGAGGCAGATTCTGCTGCGTCGCCGCTTTCACCAGTTAGTTTGATGAGACGGTCGGCGAACGGCGTTTCGACTTTGGCGACAAAGGCCAAAATCTTTTCGCGCTTATCATCGCTGATGCGCGTATCGAGCGCGGCAGACATGTCTTCGCGGGTACGCTTGGTGGGGTGGAGGGCGCCTTCTCGCAACGTTGCAAGAAGCAGGCGTGCGGCTGCTTGTTTGGGAGTCATGTGCTACAGCCTGCCATAAAGTCTCGCGGTGGCCAGAGGGAGGTGTAAATCAAGTTCAGAGCAGGATTACTGGCGAAAATCCTAGACCATCGTAGCTTTCCCCCGCCTTTCACAGGAGGTCTACTATGACGACGAGTGTTGATGTAATCATCTTGGGGGGCGGCCTAGCGGGTTTGACTTTAGCACTGCAACTGACGCAAACGAAACCAGGATTGCGTATTCGGGTGATCGAGAAGAAAGCACACCCAGTTAATGAAGCCGCGCATAAGGTCGGAGAATCGTCGGTAGAGATTGGGGCTGGTTACTTCACACGTTTCCTCGGTTTGCTGCCACATTTTCAGGCCGAGCAGTTACCAAAGTTAGGTCTGCGTTATTTCTTCGATGACGGCAAACGTGATGATTTGACTCAACGGTCTGAACTAGGCGGAAATGTTTTCTTTCCCGCACCGTCGTTCCAAATTGATCGCGGTCGTTTAGAAAATTACCTTGGTGAAGAATGCCGCCGCCGTGGCATTGATTTTCGCGATGCCACGAGTGTCAAAACAGTCGATCTTGGCCAACAAGGTGGCAGTCATTCCGTCACCTACGCAGATGCCAGTGGCGCGACAGAATTAGCGACCGCTCGCTGGGTGGTTGATGGATCCGGTCGTGCTGCGATTTTGAAACGTAAATTGGGCCTGCAGAAAAAGCACGGTCACAACGCGAATTCCGTGTGGTGGCGTTATGATCGTCACATTAAAATAGATGAATGGTCTGATGATAAAAATTGGGCAGAAATTAATGATAATTTGCATAAGCGTTGGTTATCAACGGTGCATTTCATGGGACGCGGTTATTGGGTGTGGTTCATTCCGTTGTCCTCTGGCAGTCACAGTGTCGGTATTGTTACGGATGGTGAAATTCATCCGTGGGCAACCATGTCGACGTATGAAAAGGCGATGGAATGGCTACGCAAACATGAGCCGCAAGTTGCAGATAAGTGCGCAGGACGTGAGGATCAACTACAAGATTTCTTGGGTTACAAAGATTTTAGCTACACCTGTAAACAGGTTTATTCCGGAGATCGTTGGGCATTAATCGGCGAAGCAGGAGCATTTTTAGATCCCTTCTATTCACCTGGAAGCGATTACATTGGTATGGGCAATACTTTTGTCACCGATTTAATAATGAAAGATTTTGCAGGCGATGCGGTGGGTACCTATGCGAGCTATTTTGAGCGCATTTATTTTACCCTATTTGAAAACCATTTGTCGTTGTACGAAGGTCAAATGCATTTGTGGGGCGATGCGAAGGTCATGTCCTTGAAGATTATTTGGGATTTTGCTTATTATTGGGTTATCCCGGCCGCTTTTTTCTTTCATGGTCAATTGACGAACATTATGTTATTTGCTCGACATAAACCAATCTTGGATCGTGCCGGTGAGATTAATCGCGCCGTGCAAATGCTCTTCCGTGATTGGCATAAAGCGGATGTACAGGTAGCGAAAACCTTTATCGATATTCCTGGAATTCCTTTCATGTACGAGCTCAATCAAGCGCTGCATGAAACTATGGATGAAGCGCAATTTTGCGCCAACCTTGTTCGCGACTTAGCGCGCTTAGAGCAATTAGCGGGCGAGTTAGTGGGAGCTGTTTTAGTGGATGATCCCACCATCGATGTCAGTCGATTTATTGGCATTACACCAATTGCCCCAGCACAGGCGACTTTGCTCGCGACTGTATTGCCACGTTTCCAATCGTCGGCGAAGAACGGAGCCGTGGCTGGTGCCTGATACCAGTGAGACTTCCAACCCACCGAAACAAGGCTGGAGTGGGCGATCAATTGGTGGTGTGTTATTATTTCGCTTTGGCGTAACGATATTACCAATTATCGGATTGCGTGGGGCTTGGTTTCTTTCAGGTATTGCTTCTCCCATTATTCTCCTCTTTGGTAGCCGTCATGCATTTGGCTTGCGGCAATATTGGCGTCGCTTACGACCGAAGTCTGTCGGTTTTACTCGTTGGCTGTTAATTTATCGACATATGTCGAGTTTTGTTCGGATTACGTCTGATCGTTTGCTCGCTTTTTTACGTCCGCAAAATTATACGGTGACACCATTGGGTATTGATGGGATGCGTTCCATCCGTCAGCAAGGGAAGGGATGTATACTCATTAGCGCACATGTGGGTAATTGGGAAATGTCGAGTTATTGGCTGCATTCGATTGCCGGAAATATGGGGAAAACACACATCGTTATGGTGCGTGCCGATATCGAATATGCGCAACGTTTTTGTGATGAACGCCTACGTGGTCAATTTACTAATGTGATAGATCCGCGTGATGGTATCGGTGCATCCCTGGCCATAAATAATGCGCTTAAAGACGGCGATATGGTGTGCATGCTGGCTGATCGTGTTTTTGGTGATCAACCAGCGGTCACTGTAAAATTTATGGGTGGAGATGTCCGTATGCCTACGGGACCATTTCAAGCTGCCGCAGTAACGGGAGCTCCAATTTTGGTTGGATTTTTAGTTAAAACTGGGTTCTCGAGTTATCTCGTTCAAGTAGATGAGCCGTGGTATATTCGTTTACCCAATCGTCGAGCAGATCGTGGGGCAGCGTTGCAAAACGTCGTACAACGCTGGGCCAAGCGATTAGAACTTCAGGTGCGTCGCTATCCCATGCAGTGGCATAATTTTTATAATTATTGGGATAAGTAGATTTAGGATAAAGATTCGTTCGACGATGAATCTCTGGTTCGACATTAACTGAAAAAGCGTGAGCCTTATTAGCGACTTAGTTTATAGTCGAATAGTTAAAATAGAGTGGGCCGCAGGTTGTATCTTTTGATCTTCATGGCGGTTCAATTCTATGAAATTTATACCGAAATAAGTTCGGATTCCTATTTCAGCACCGTTCAAAAAGTCCGTTTCTTTCTTGTCACATGCGCCGCTATCCGTTGCCGTAGTTAAGCGATTGACGACGCAACGTTAAATTTAACAATCCAACGTTTTGCGAGTTTCTAGTATAACTTCACCTCAGCCCGATGGCGACAGCCATGGGTAGTCGACAGCACGCTGTCGTTCGGCTTCATCTCAACGCGATACGAGGATACCTCTCATGCACCTGTCTTACCTTACTGCGACGGTTACCACGCTCTCGCTCTCGTTGATGGGAGCCTTAATCGGACCTGCGGCGTGGGCAGAAAGTGGGCGTTTCATTCGGATCGAATTACCGGGCAATGAACGTATTCTGACCTTGGCCGAGGTCGAAGTGTATGTCGCAGGTAAAAACGTCGCTCGGGCAGGAAAGGCGAGTCAGTCGAGTGATGACCACGGTGGAGTGGCTAGTGGCGCAATTGATGGTTCGACTGGTCCTGATTATGAGGGTGGTAAACAGACGCACACCAAAACAGAAAAAAATCCATGGTGGGAAGTGGATCTCGGCCAAGTGGTCGAGGTTGATAGCATAAAATTGTATAACCGTGGATACGCTCAGGACCCCCTTGATGGTATCACGAAAACGTTGTGGGATGATCAGCGGAAGCCGGTTTTTACCATGAACAAAGTCGCGGCTCCAGCCGAGGTGGGGGAGATCCAGGTAAAAGGCAAAGGCAAGGTGAATTACCTGGCCCGTTCCGGCGGGAAAGGTGGCAAGGCTGGTAGTGTAAGTGGTGGTGGCGATAACTGGGTGCCGGTGGTGGAAGTGCCAGCCGACTATCGCGATCCGTCGCCGTTCGCACTGCAGCCAAACGAACGTGTGGTGGTGTTGGGCAACGGGCTCGCGGACCGATTCCAGCATGATGGTTGGGTCGAAACCGCCTTACACAGTGCGCTGGTCGGTAAAAACCTGTCGTTCCGCAATATGGCGGTGTCGGGTGACCAAGTCGACAAGTTGCCGCGTGACACCGGTTTCACCAAACAAGACGATTATTTACGTCTTTTCAAACCCGACGTAATTTTTGCCTTTTTCGGCTACAATGAATCGTTCGACGGCATTGAAAAAGCTGACGCCTATAAAGACAGCCTCATTAAAATGATCCAACGTTTGCGTGGCTCGCAACCAAATGGCAAATCATTTCCACGCATCGTCTTATTTAGCCCGATCGCGTTTGAGAAACTCAACGATCCCAACTTGCCGAATGGAACCGAGCACAATGCACGTTTGGCAGCTTATGCGGCGGCGACCAAGCGAGCGGCGGAAGCAGCCGGCGTCGCGTATATCGACATCTTCTCGCCGACCTTCCAATTGATGGACTCGCCGAGCGATTCTTTAACGCTTAATGGTTCCCATCTCAGCAAAGAAGGTAATCGTCGTCTGGCAGAAGTCATCGCGAAGGAGCTAACTGGCCAGTCGATTTCGTTAAGCGAAAAAACACACGGTGATTTGCGTGCTGCCGTGATGGACAAGAACTGGCATTGGCAAAACCGCTACAGTGCGACCGATGGCAATGATATTTGGGGAAGTCGTTCGACTTTAAGCTTCGTCAATAATCAAAGTAATGCCGAAGTACTTAAGCACGAATTAACCATGCTCGATGTGATGGCGAACAATCGTGACAAAGTCATTTGGGCGGCTGCAGCGGGAAAAAAGATCGCGGTCGATGATGGCACCGTGCCCGCACCAATTCCCGTCATTTCTAATGTGGGTGGAAAGAGCAAAAGTTCGAACGCGGAAAAAGAAGGCTCGACAGAGTACCTTTCCCCGAGCGAGAGCGCAGCAAAAAAGACGCTTCCTCCTGGGTATAAGGTGTCGGTATTTAGTTCGGAAAAGCAGTTCCCAGGTTTGGCCAATCCGGTGCAGATGCAGGTCGACAGCAAAGGGCGGTTGTGGGCGGCCTGTTGGCCGACTTATCCGATGTGGGAACCGCTTAAGCCGATGAATGATTCGCTCATCATCATGCCGGACGAAAACCGCGACGGCGTCGCCGACAAACATATTGTATTTGCGCATGTCCATAATCCGCTTGGATTTGAATTTTGGAATGGTGGTGTCCTGGTTACCTCGGGACCGGATTTATTATTCCTGAAAGACACGGATGGCGATGACATCGCCGATGTCCGTGAAGTGATGCTGCAGGGCTTGGGAGCCTCAGATACCCATCATGCAGCCAACAATTTGATCTACGGCCCCGATGGCGGAATTTATTGGCAGAGCGGAGTGTTCCTGGTGCACAACCATGAGCATCCGTGGGGCACCAGTTTGAATACGACAG
>SYDV01000301.1 GCA_005801395.1 Planctomycetia bacterium
CCAGATGCTAAGGTAGTTTTTCCAACGCCAGGAATGTCTTCTATTAATAAATGCCCGCGTGCGAGCAAACAACACAGGGCTAAACGAACGGGACGTTCTTTGCCTAATATAAGCTGATGCAAGTTAGTCAGTACACGATCAATGGCAGTCGGCATAGTGATCTTTCAACGGTCGGTTAACGCTGGTGTAAAATAACGATGTCAGTTTTGCCGTTCACGTGTGCGCAGCAAGGTCACGAATGTCATTTATCTGTTATCTGATGCCAACACCCACCACCACGAGGAATCATCACCCGTGGTGCATCGGCTAAATCGCGTGCTTGGGCGACAACGATGCCCAAATCTTCACTCGGTAATGGACCGGTTCCTAACAAAACGGCTCCCGCGCAACCCGCTTGTCCCGCAGCGCGCGCATCATCGGCATCGATTCCAATTAACCACGACGTTGGCAAATCGATGCTGTGTGACCGTGCTGCGGCGAGCAACAAACCAGGTCGTGGTTTGGTCCACGATTTCGGTGATTCCGAAGTTGCGATCACGATGTCAGTCAATTTCGCTCCAGCAGCGACCATGAGCGCATGCAAACGCTGGGCAAAATCAGTAACCGTGGATGGACTGAGAGCGAGTTGATTGCTGACGGCAATCACTGGAACTCCGCGTTGTTGCAAGCGTACGATCGCAGCTGCAACACCAGGCAAGAGCGTTGTCGCGTTCATATCAGAAATTAAAACACCAGGGATTTCGACGAATAGAGCACTGTGAGCCATGTCATTATACTCAGCAAATAAATGGCGCATGAAAGCGGTGAGTGTTCCCGTGGGGTAATGGGTATTTCTTTATGCAGATTCTCATACCAATTCCGAGTCATCATTGCCTAAATCGAAAGAAGATAGAACAAGAGGAACGGCGACAAACGGAGGGGAAGACAAGAGCGTGGCGAGAGACAAAACCGCGAAAATTTCTCGTTAACCCTCCTTCTTCCTCTGTTTCTCATGTTCATTCCTGCTTTTCTTACATATGGCTTAGTTGACGCAGAATTAGTTTTAAGCCTAGCGAAGGGGGGTTCTTCTGGCCAAACGCCCGACAAACCCATACTCCGCGCCCATGATCATTCTGCATACTGAGGCATCGCGCGGTTGGGGCGGCCAGGAACTTCGCATTCTGAGTGAAATTCGCGCCATGCGCGCGCGTGGCCACACGGTTTATTTGGCTGCCGCACCAGAGAGCGAACTGGTTAAACGTATGGCTGGTACACCAGATGCGCCGATGACGTTTCCATTCGCGGGGAAATTTGATCGTACGACCATTAAGGGTTTACGCGAGTTCATGGCTAATGCAGGTGTGCAGGTTATTAATTCACATAGTTCAATTGATGGTTGGAATGACGCGATTGCCTGTCGCACGATGCCGCACGTTCGATTCGTTCGCACGCGTCATTTATCAATTCCCGTGCACCGCAATTGGCCAACCCGTTGGGTTTATAGTCGTCCGCATGCATTGGTCACCACTGGTGAAGCATTGCGGAATCAATTAATTATTGTCAACAAACAACCACCAGCGAAAGTATTGTCAATTGCAACGGGTGTGGATTTGACGCGTTTTGATCCGGCGGCATATGATCGTCAAGTGGTACGCAAAGAATTTGGGGTTAGCGATGATCAGCTCTTTGTTGGCATGATCGCGATGATGCGCCCGATGAAGGGGCATGTGGTTTTGATGCAAGCTTTACCGAAAATTGTGGCTGCCGTTCCAAACGCACGCTTTGTCATTGTTGGTGGTGTTTTGGATGCGAATCCTATGCCGCAGGATTTGCGTGACGAAGTTGCGCGTTTGGGGCTGAGTGATCGTGTGCATTTCGCCGGATTACGCCAAGACATCCCTAATATTTTAGCGGCCTTAGATTTAAAAGTATTGCCATCGGTCAGTGATGAAGGCGTGCCGCAAAGTTTAACTCAACCGATGGCCATGGGGGTTCCCGTAGTCAGCACCACGGTTGGCGCAATTGGCGAAGTCGTTGAAGAAGGCGTGACAGGACGTCAGACCGCACCACATGATGTCGCTGGTTTTGCTGATGCGGTGATCGCACAATTAACTGATCGCGCCACGGCCAAACGTTTAGCCCTCGTTGGCCAAGATCGGGTACGGCGTTTCTATAGTGTGGATTCCATGACCCGTCGCACGGAAGCTCTTTACCAACGATTGTTGGATAATAAGCCCGCGTGGCCGGAACCGGTTATTTAAGATGTGTCGCATTGTCGCCGTTATTGATCGACGAGGGGCACAAGCGCGGGATCCGCATGGATTGATTGAAACCATGCGCGATACCATGCAAGCCGGTGGACCGGATGACGCCGGTCTCGCCTATTTTGCCCAGGGCACGGTGGCGTTGGGACATCGGCGTTTATCGGTAATTGAGCTAAGTCCGCTTGGTCATCAACCGATGGCGTCGCCTGATCAGCGCTATCATATTGTCTTTAATGGTGAAATTTATAATCACGCAGAGCTTCGCGCGGAACTTATATCATTAGGTCATACGTTTCGCTCACACAGCGACACCGAAGTTATTTTAGCCGCCTATAGTCAGTGGGGAAAAGAGTCATTCAAACGTTTCCGCGGCATGTGGGCATTTGCCATTTGGGATAACCAAGAACAACAATTATTAGTGTGTCGCGATCGCATTGGCATCAAACCGTTGTATTGGTATCATCAAGGCGGTTTGACCTTAATTGCGAGTGAACTCAAAGCGCTCTATGCGCATCCTGATTTACCGAGGCGTATCAACCCCACCGGCATGCGCTTGTTTTTGCAATATAATTATATTCCGTTCCCACATACGATTTGCATGGGAGTGGAAAAATTAGCGCCAGGGACCTGGCTAACTATTGATCGTCGTGGCGAAATTGCGCGTGGTGCCTATTGGCGCTTACAAGATGCCGCTTCGCGTTCACCCATCATGATGGATGAACGCGAAGCCATCGACGAATTAGAACGTCGTCTACGTGAAGCCTTTCGTTACCGCATGGTTAGCGATGTCCCAGTCGGATTATTTTTAAGTGGTGGTGTCGACAGCAGTTTATTGTTGGCGCTGTTGGCAAAAGAGTCTTCGTCAAAATTAAAGACTTTTACTATCGGCTTTGCCGGCTCTGGTTTAGACGAAGCGCCTTATGCGCGCGCAATTGCGTCGGCATTGGGTTCTGAACATTACGAAATGAACCAAGACGTCGATGCGGCTTTGGCCATCGTGGAAAAGATACCTGATGTCTGGGACGAGCCATTTGGCGATGCGAGCGCAATTCCAACGTGGTTGGTCGCGCAATTCGCGCGTCAACACGTCACGGTGGCGTTATCTGCTGATGGCGGCGACGAGCTCTTTGGTGGTTATCCCAAATACTGGCGCAGCCGCGATCGCGCTCGTCGATTGGGAAAAAAATGGGGAATCGATCGGTTACGGGCGCAATTACCAAGTGCGTTCATTAAACATTTAGGCCGTCGTTATGGTATCGGAGTGAATAAATTATTAAAAGCGAAAGAAATATTATTATCGCCTAAAGCCCTTACGCATGCCGCTTTTGTCATTGGGCAACAAACGTTTATTGACGCCGACATAAATCAATTACTCGTCAATCCAGCAGCGACGGGCACCACCAGTTTTGATAACTGGGACGAACTTCCACTTGATGATTTGAATCGTATGATGGCGATGGATCTACAAACCTATCACGTTGATGATATCCACGTCAAAGTGGATCGCGCAACGATGGCCCATGGCTTAGAAGGACGCGAACCATTGGTTGATCATGAATTAGTCGAATTCGCCCAGACGTTGCCATCCGGTATGAAAATACGTGGCGGCACAGGAAAAAATATTCTCCGTCAGGTTTTGTATCGACATGTGGATCGCTCGTTGATTGAACGTCCAAAAATGGGATTTTCGCCGCCCCTCGATCGTTGGTTGGCAAACGATATGGCGCCATTGGTTGAAGATTGTTTAGCAGAAAAACGCACGAGGGACGTGGGTATTTTTAAGGTGTCCGCAGTATCAGAAGTGCGCCGGGCATTTGCTGGTCGCGCCAAGGATAATACGCAAAAACTGTGGAATATGGTGATCTTTGAACAATGGCGTCAGCGATGGAACTTTTCACTTTGAGCCGTAAACTAACCATAGTTCTTTCATTTTTAAATATTGGACACGATTCCTATTTTAAGCGGCTTTACTAGGCAGCGATCACGCTTTCTTGTCCTCATCTTGGGCCATCGCTAACCCTAATATCGCATCCAGAGCGACAGAGATTGCTACAATCACACCTGCTGTACCGTCACGAAATCCCTGTTTGGCCACGTAGCTGCGTAAAAATCCCCAGAGTAAGCGAAATAGTAACGGTATGGCACTTGTACGTCGCCCTTCATCGCGATAACGCTGAGCTTTCTTGCGAGCGTACGAACCACAGCGAGCAAATATGTCAGCAAAATCAGTATAGCTATAATGGTGCAAGGCACCTGGTAGAGTAAGTATCGTTCCGCTAGTCTCGACCGATTCGTGAATTAGACGGTCATTAAATTGTGCTTTGGTACGATTGAATAAACGCAGACTATGATCAGGTGACCATTGACCGTAGCGTAATTCTCGATCACCGATGTAGGTGCGACGACGCAAGCGCCAGCAACGATTGGTGTCCGTGTAATCTAAGACCTGAATAGTAGTCGCGGCTTCGTAATCGAGGATTTCATCATCATCGATCACCAACACCCAATCATGCTTTGCTAATTCAACGGCTCGCTGTTTTTGTGGTCCGTAGCCTAAAAAAGGCTGATGCTCTACGCGGGCTTTGTGTGCGGCGCAAATTTCTAGGGTTCGATCAGTCGAGCCGCTATCGAGTACCAGAATTTCATCACAAAATCCGATTGCGCCTAAGACTCGATCTAAGTGCCGCTCTCCATTGTGCACGATGAGGACAGCCGAAATTTTAAGTTTTTCCAGACCAGATAAGGTGAATCGGCGACGAAGCGGCGGATGCGCTGGTACAGGTGATGGCGTAGCCGATTCATTCATGGGCGGTACGATCCGGCACACACGCGATCATACAAGGATGTGTATCCGGTTATCATATGTTCAGCGCTAAAATGACTCTCGGCGCGTTGATACGCAGCTTGGCCCATGTGTGATCGACGTGAACGATCGCTTAGAAGCGTGATAAGTGCTTTGGCAATTCCAGTATGATCACGAACGTCAGCAAGGAGCCCTGTTTCGTCATGAATAACTAATTCAGGCATTCCACCAGCTCGCGTCGCTACGACGGGCAGACCACAGTACATGGCATCCATCAACGATGAACCAAGACCCTCAAGGTGTGAGGTTAAGGTGAATATATCTAGTCCACGTAACACATGGTTGATGTCAGAACGGAATCCCAGGAAGCGAACGCGCTGTAAACCAAGTTCTTGGGCAAGTAATTTAAGTGACTGTTCTAATTCACCAGTGCCCACGATCAGTAACCAAGCTTGCGGTATTTGTTGTTCAACGGTGACAAAGGCGCGTAGCAACGATTGATGATCTTTGTGGTCGGTTAAATGGGCTGTAACGCCGACAACTAAAGCATCTTGAGGTAAAGCTAATTCTGACCGTAAGGAACTTGGAATTTTAGGAAAACGAGCAAAATCAATGCCATCCCAGATGACTAATATGCGTTCTTCAGGAACTCCACCAGCGACCATAACCGATTTTACGCCCTGTGATACCGCAGCAAAACAGGTTACGGCTCGACCATATTTCCAACGAGCAATGAATCCTCGTTTAATGGGGAAATCGACTCGACGCGTAACCACTAATGGCTCACGACGTCCGAGTAATGCTAATGCAGCGAGACTATGTGCATGACTGGTGTGTGCGTGAACCAACGCAATTTGATGTTCAGTGACATAACGACGTATAAAGCGAATCGCGGCAATATCCCATTGTCCACGCATAACGTGTTCAACGACCGCTAAACCAGCTTCCTTAGCCGCCGCTGCCATGCGTGAACCTGGTGGGCATAAAACGACAGGAATATATTTTTTTGATAAACCTTTAGCCAGTAATAGCACTTGGTTTTCACCTCCGCGCCAACCCTGTTCAGTATTTATCATTAATACCTGCCGAGGAACCGGATTTGTCATTGGGTCACCTTAACACGTCCCTTATCAACCATGACCCATTCTCCATCGTCGTCGGCTTCATAAGCGGTGAAGGTGCAGGCTAAACGTTCAGCAATGGCCCAGAGGCGAAAGCGTTCGACCGAGGGCCATTCTTCTTCGCGTTCTTCGCCGTCGGCACTGGTGAATGCGATCATCACGCTCATGCGCCGCAGCGGATCGTCTGCGGTGAGCGTGGCAAGCACAGTCCTGCCAAGCCGGAACCAAAGGTTCATTGTCGTCTCGGCTGGACTGTTTGCTGTTGCTGCGGGGCTTCGCCCCATACCCCGTGACACTAAGGCGCAAAATGAAATCTTCGGACAGTAGGAAGATTTCATTTTGCGGCTTAGTATCACAGAAGTGTGGTGCTGCGGTAGTCCGCACTTTTCCCAGGGCCATCGGGCTTGAAGCTACGGGGGTGGATATCGCTCCCGCATCGCTTGGGATTTTTCGTCGTCGTTTAGCTGGCGTCGTATTGGCGATCCTGGTGGTGTGCCTTGGTGTCCCGGAATGGTTGACTCCAGTCGCACGATGGGTGTCTGGAATATTCGCTGTGGATTTGGTGTCGTGGTTAGAACAAGCGCG
>SYDV01000302.1 GCA_005801395.1 Planctomycetia bacterium
ATCGTTTGAATCGCCGTGAATATAATTTTAGCATTCAGGATTTATTCGGCATTGATTATGAACCTGCCGTAGAGTTCCCCGCCGATGACAGTGGTTATGGGTTCGATCGCATAGGCGATGTGCTAACGTTATCACCCGTGTTAATGGATAAATATTTCAATTCAGCAGAACTCATCGTAAATAAAGTTATTCATCGTGGTCCACCCATTGTTCCGGAAAAAATATTGACGGTCGGCTCCTTTAAAGCCATGCCGACGGATAATAACACAGAACCGAAGACCATGACGACCGAATTGGTGGTGGCAGAAGACGGCGACTACACGGCCAAGGTAGATATTCGAATTACTAGTTTTTACCCATTCACGGGTGAGTTAGCTTGCACGGTTTGGTTCAATAATGAACAACTTGATCATCGCATTTACACCAACACCCCGATGTTAACTGACACGTTTACGGTCAGTAAAAAATTAACAAAAGGCACTTACGCACTCGCATATCGCTTAGATTCGCGCAAAGCAAAATCGACGCGCGAAGATAATAACATTGGTTTTTCCCTGAGCGAAGCCCGTTTCGTCGGGCCAACGCATCGAGCGGCATTGCCTAAATCACATCGTGCTATTTTCTCGCGCGGCCCTGCTACCACCGATCGTGGGGAACGACTCGCCTATGCACAGGAAATTTTATCTCGTTATGGCGAACGGGCATTTCGCCGTCCGGTTGACCCTGCTTTTATCATGCGCTTATCTACTTTAGCGGTAGACCATGCCAGCACGCTTAATTACACGTTCGAAGATGGCATCGCACTCGGTTTGCAGGCCATCTTGGTTTCACCACGATTCCTGTTTCGTTCAGAAACACAGCCGCGCCCAGATGACCCCAATCACATACATTTATTGAATGAATATGCACTGGCTTCGCGCTTATCCTATTTCTTATGGAATAGTTTACCGGACGAAGAATTACTCCAGCTAGCCAAGACAAATACGTTACGCGCCAACTTTGACAAAACCATTGCGCGCATGATGTCTGACGCCAAATCGCATCGATTTCTCGATGACTTTATTGGTCAATGGTTACAAATTCGCGACGTCGAAACGATCTCTATCGTCATTCAGGAATTCCGCGGCAGCACGAGCATCCGCAATGCAATGCGTTTCGAAACGGAAATGTTATTTAAACACATCGTGCAAAAAAATCGCGATGTCATGGAATTAATAACCGCCAATTATACTTTTTTGAATGAGGAATTAGCAAAGTGGTATGGCATAAAAGACATTTCCGGTAAACACATGCGCCACGTCGAATTACCAGCTGACAGCATTCGCGGTGGTATTTTAACCCACGGATCCTATTTAGTTGTGACATCAAATCCCACCCGTACGTCGCCAGTCAAACGTGGACTGTATGTATTAGAAAATATTTTAGACACCCCCCCGCCACCTGCGCCCGCCGATGTACCCGAATTAGAAGCGGCAAAAAAAGCCTTTAATGGCGGTGCCAGCCTGCGAGAACTCTTAGAAATTCACCGCGAAAAGGCTGAATGTGCCGGCTGCCACGCACGCATGGATCCGATTGGCTTAGGATTAGAGCAATTCGATCTCGTGGGCCGTTTGCGCGAAAAAGACGATGGCAAACCCATTGATCCGCGCGGCCAACTGATCAGTGGCGAGCAATTTACCGGAGTACAGGAACTGCGTGCCATCCTTGGTAAACGGCACAAAGAATTCTACCGCTGTGTAACGCAAAAACTTTTAACCTACGCCCTAGGACGCGGCCTTGAATACTACGATAGTTGTGCGGTCAATGAAATAACTAATCGCATGCTTGCAAATGGTGGAACATTTTCAACTTTGCTGACTGGCGTATTGAATAGTGTCCCATTTCAAAAACGACGTGGCGATGGAGATCGTTTCCACTCCGCTACGACTAAAGGAGAACCCAAACCATGAATAACCTAAATTCCACGCGTCGTACATTTTTACACGGCGTTGGCGCACTCCTTGCCCTGCCACCCATGGAAAGCGCAGAGCGGTGGTGGAAACCACAGAGCGTCCCAGGGAATGCTTTAGCCGTCAGTAAAAATGGCGCGCCGCTGCGCATGGGTTTTATTGGTTTTCCAAATGGAGCGCTCGTTGAGCCATGGACGCCTACGGGGATCGGCAAAGATTTTAAATTGGGTAAAACCCTCCAACCCCTTGCGCCTTACCAAAGTCGTTTGCAGCAATTTAGCGGCTACATGCAGGATGGAGCTTTCGCCCACGGCGACGGTGCAGGAGACCACGCCCGAGCCAATGCGTGTTATTTAACTGGTGTACATCCTTTTAAAACATCCGGTGCGAATATTAAACTCGGTATATCCGTTGACCAAGTTGCCGCAAAAAAAGTTGGCCACCTAACGCGTCTACCATCGCTAGAACTCGGCACTGAACCAACGCGAAAAACAGGTAGTTGCGATAACGGCTATTCTTGTGCCTATCAATATAATATGAGTTGGGCCTCTGAAACTTTACCAATGGCACCAGATGCCGATCCACGCCAAGCATTCGAACGATTATTTGGCACAGGCACTGGCGAAGAACGACAACAACATTTGCGATCTCGTTTGGAATCACGCCGCAGCGTCATTGATTTAGTACTCAACGATGCGCGTACATTCAAAAGTGACTTAGGTATTAATGACCAACGTAAAATGGACGAATACCTGAGCAGCATTCGAACGATCGAACAACAAATTGAAAAAAGCGAACGTTTTACCTTGCCGACACCTGGCATCGATAAACCCACAAGTATCCCCAAAGAACACGGCATCCACGTTCGCTTAATGTATGATTTAATGGCATTAGCCTTTCACACGGATTCAACTCGCGTCGCCACGTTCCTGCTCTCACATGATGGCAGCAATCGTAGCTTCCAAGAAATTGGCATCCCCGAAGGTCATCACGCCTTATCGCATCATCAGAATAATCCAGAATCCATGGCTAAAATTGCACGCATCGATAAATTTTACGTCGAACAATTCGCCTACTTTTTACAGAAGCTTGATACCCTCAAAGACATCGACGGCAGTAGCGTCCTTGATAATAGCATGGTCATGTACGGCGGTGCGCACAGCGATGGTAATAAACATCGTCACAATAAGTTGCCCATCGTCCTGGCAGGCGGCGGCGGTGGCCGCCTCAATACCGGCCGTCATGTTGCGATGGCTGCCAACACCCCACTAAATAATTTATTCCTCGGCATGCTCGAAAACATGGGCGCCAATCCTGGGAAATTAGGCGACAGCACGGCGGTTGAAACAAATCTGTAAGCTTGGTGATTCCGAGGAGAAGACAGGGGACAAATTGAAGACACACTCAATGCGATTCAGCTAAGCGAATAGCATTGAGTCGCCGTAGATCACATTTAAGGCCGTTTGATCAAATAATATCTCGGAGTGATAACGCCCCCTTCCACTCCGGCTCCTGCCTTCGCTCCAGGCGGCTGAGCGCACGGCGCTCAGGCTACGCTCGGCATCCTGCCGTGCTCGCCCCAAAATGCCCCCGTGCAGCCGTCTTCTTTATTCGCTCGCCGAGCAATGGGTTCTTTGAACGCTTTCATCAACCAACCTAAATCACTCAAGCG
>SYDV01000303.1 GCA_005801395.1 Planctomycetia bacterium
CGATCCCCTGTTCCAAAAAGGCGGTTTGGTATTTGATGATTTCACGGACAATTTTCAGCAACGTACGCCGACGTTGAGCTATGGCGTCAATGATAAAGCGCGCACCCGAAATTTTCTCTTTGAGGTAAGTCTTTTCTTTTTGATCAACACTTTTTTCATACAGATCAAAATAAGATTCACTCACTTGTACCTTGGGCAAATGGCCATCAGGAATGCTGATAATCCATTCTCCTTTATCGTCGCGTTCAACCATAACATCTGGAACGACGTAATGATTACTACCAACAGCAAAAGGTAATCCGGGTTTCGGATCAAGTTGAGAAATGACATCAACACCCTCTTTTACCCGCTCAACATCGACGTTTAAGGCTTGAGCTATAATTGGTAAACGATTGCGTAATACGTTATCTAGGTGTTCGCGAATCAGCAATAATTCAAATGAATTATCACCAGATTCACGCTCAAGTTGCAGCGCTAAACAATCTTTCAAATCGCGGGCACCGATACCCGCTGGATCACAACGGCGCACCAATTCCCAGGCTTCTTCAGCGGCATCAAGTTTTTCTTCTGGAAACAATTCATTCAACGCATGGGTTAAATACCCGGTCGAGGAAAGTTCCCAACTGATGTCTTCCACCAGACTGCGAACCTCTTCGCTCATCTCGGTAAAACGAAGTTGTTCGATGATGTGTTGAGCTAAAGACGGTGGCTTCTCCGGAGTTGCCGCCAATGCAGCCATTTTATCGGGAGCGTCCTCGTCAAACGATGGAGCGCTACTTTTCGATCTCCATAACCAGTCTTGGTCATTTTCGCCCATACGGTCGAGGATGTGTTTTTCACCATTATCGCTAGGTGTCGACAAATCGACCTGGGCTTCGCCATCTTCATACCCATCGATATATTCTTCGTTACTTGGTCCACGCTCATCCATGACCTCGAGCACGGGATTACTCTCGATTTCATTCATAAGTCTTTCTTCCAACGCCATTTGCGGCAGAAGCAAGATCTCAATCGACTGAATCATCTGCGGAGTCAGCTTTAGCTTCTGCTCCATCCGCATATTCAGATTTTGACGCATTTGGAGGGCCATGAGCGCTCGTCCTCACTCCCGTGTGCTTGGGTATAAGCAAATTGTACGCCAATCCCTCAAACATCGCAAGTATCTGAACGGCATAGCGCAACACCACCTTGGTTGAGCTCACTTCGCTCATTGATCCCGCTAGGTAAAGGCCATCAAATGGTCTTCCGGGCTGCGCCAGCGACCTGTCACACATAGCAGGCGAAAGGGTTTAATGAGTAGTTCAGTTGAACCGGCACCTGTGAGCGATCATTTTGTAAACATGGCGGAATTAATCGTTATAAATGGTTGGGCCAGCCGCGACAAACTTGAGAGTATTCGAAACGATTTAATTCAGAAAAATCGTCAATCCTTATTCACTGATGTCCGGGCAATTGGCCGCTATTTGGTTGAGAATCGTTTACTCACCAGTGAGCAAATGACCATTTTAGATAACCTCGTTCAACAACAGAAAAATTTTCCCGACTATCAGTTACTGAAGCATTTAGGCGCAGGTGGCATGGGCACGGTTTTCCTTGCGAAGCATGGAGATTCGGGGCGTACCATAGCGATTAAAACCATGATGGCACGACTGAAAGAGGACCAAGATTTTGTCGGGCGTTTCCATCGCGAAAGCAAAGTTTTAACCGGGTTACATCATCAATACATAGCCGATATTTATGAAAGTGGAGAAAGTGGAAATGCCTGTTACATGGCCATGGAATATGTAGAAGGGCCCAGTTTAGCATCACTACTCAAACAACATAAAGTATTGCCCGAATCATATGTCATAACGATTTGCAAACAGGTTGCTGAAGGATTAGCCTACGTTTACGAAAAAGCCGAATTAGTGCATCGTGATATTAAACCAGAAAATATATTAATCGCGCGTGATCCATCAATAAATGAGGATTTTTCCGCTGAAGATCAAGCGAAATTAATTGATTTTGGTTTAGTCAAACCGGCCAGCGATGACCAACATCTCACTCAAACCGGAATGACGATCGGCACTCCGCTCTATATGTCGCCAGAGCAAATTCGCGGCGAATCAATTGATTGTCGTTCCGACATCTATGGTTTAGGCGCGACCATGTACCATTTACTAACTGGGCAAACGCCATTTGCTGGCACGAGTCCCGGGGCTATTATGAGTGCGCACCTTACCCAGCCTGTGCCAGACCCTGGCATGCGCGTGCCGGGCTTAAATCCCAAGACGCGCGAATTAATTATAATGTCGATGGCCAAAAAGCGTGACGATCGATTTTTGACCTTTGCGGCATTTATTAAAGCGATTGATGCAGCGCTTGGCAATTTTATAGAAAAGTCAAATTCCTCTCCTAAACTACTCCGTAAACCATTGGTCATTAAGAGCCCCATTCGCAAAGCTCCAAGTCCCACGGTTAATACTGAGGAGAATGAAATTGAAGCTGATCCAAATACGTCCCCGAGTCGGGGTAATAAGACCGTCGACCATGCAACAGAACGCATCCTAAATAAATTTAAGCAACAGAAGGACAGCGTCAGTGAAAGTTCCATTTCCAACAATGGCTCGAATGCCGTGGTCACTAAAGCCCTTTCTCCGACGAATCACGTTAATAAAAAGCCTTCGCCTATCACCACTCAAATGAACCGAAAGATTGTGATTCCGACCGACACCTTGCGCAAACGTGATACGACCAAGAGCGCGGTTTATGATGAAGATCCAACGGTGTCCGCCGGTACAGGTTTGATTCCGTGGATTGCGTTGATCATCGCGCTTGTCGTTCTGGGAGTTTGGTTCCTGCTCTAACGGCCGTCGGAATAGAGCTGATCCAGGCAAGCAACCTCGCATGGCGTTTTTACAAGAGCCGCTAGTATGCCGACGTGCAATTTACTGGCCGCCATGTCGTATCGATCGCTGACTTTACCCGCAGCGATTTAGTTCATGTCCTCGACCTTGCTCAACGCATGGAAAGTGGCGAAGTCGATACCCGTCGCTTAGACGGCAAATTAATGGCCACCCTATTTTTCGAGCCTAGCACACGCACTCGTTTAAGTTTTGAAGCCGCCATGCTTAAATTAGGCGGTAAGGTTATTGGCTTTAGCGATGCAGGATCGACTAGCACCAAAAAAGGTGAAAGCCTAGCCGATACGATTCGTATGATTGA
>SYDV01000304.1 GCA_005801395.1 Planctomycetia bacterium
ACTGGCGAATGCTGGAATACCTGGGAAGACTGGTATCGCAAAGTGATTTGGTATGGAAATAAAAAGGGCGCTTATCTCTATAGCAATGCGCCAGTGGAGCCGGAAATCCAGCTCGCAGGACATTTCTAAGCTGTGTTTAAAGGCATGCAAGTGCTTGTCGCTGGCGGCACCGGCCTTATTGGAATTCCGCTAGTCAAGATGCTAATAGATCAGGGTGCCCGGGTGCGTATCGTCTCGCTGGATGATCCCGTGCGTGCCCATCCGGCGGCTGAGTTCCTGCGACTGGATTTGCGGTCGCCAGAAAACTGCAGGCAGGCCTGTGTTCATCAGAAAATCACTGATTTTTCACATATTTTAACGTCCAACAGGAGGCAGAAGAAGATATTAACCACAGAGGGCACAGAGCGCACAGAGGAATGGCCTTCCCATCTCTGTGTGCTTTGTGCCCTCTGCGGTTAATTCTGTCTGAGATCAGATAGAGGACGTCTTTTGTCGGTCTGAACAGCAAACCCCAAGAAAAATCAGAAGTTATTAGGTTTACGCCATTGCCGCGCCTCATGTGCGAGCCGTCTAGATTGACTCCGAAGATCATGGGAACTCGGCTCTTTTCATCGTCGATTGGCGAATTACCACCATGCGCGCCTATGATACCAACAGCAGTTCCACCGCAGGTGGCATGGATGTCACGGGTTCGGAGACTTATGTTCGTTGTTATCGTTTCAATAATTGCCGGCGTGGTGTTGTTAGCTGTGGCGTTATTCTTTGGCCAAACGTCGATGATTTATCACCCGCGACCCTACACCACGGCTCAACTCAATTCGCTACCAACGGGATTACAGGCGCTGCGATCCGGCGAATCAGTGGTTGGTTTTTACCGTGCACCGAGTGACGGCGCTCAACCGCAACAACTGTGGTTAATATTCGGTGGTAACGCGGATTTGGCGTTAGGTTGGGATGATTTTGCCAAACAGCATAGTTATGTAGGCGTGGGCTATTTATTGATAGAATACCCAAGTTTTGGCGCACATTTAGGCAAGCCGACACCGGAAAATATTTTATCTGCGACCGAGCAAACCATAGCCTTATTAGCCAAAGAGCTGGGGATGGAAGCGCAAGAACTAGAAAAGCGTTGTAGCGCATTGGGACATTCATTAGGAGCGGCATCAGCGTTGCAGTATGCGGCACGGCATCCGGTTCAACGTTTGGTGTTGATTTCGCCATTCACAACCATGAAAGCGATGGCGAAACGTACGGCTGGTTGGCCACTTTGTGAATTGTTGACCCATCGTTTTGATAATCAAAAACGTCTACAGGAAATTATCACGGCAGGTTTGCCGCCAACTTCGGTAATTCATGGTGATGGCGATCATTTTATTCCGATTAACATGGGCCATGATTTAGCGACGATGGATCAACGTATTCAGATGGTGATTATCTCTGGCGGTGACCATAACGATGTGATCGAATTAGGTGCTCTTGAGATTCGTTTAGCGATGGGGTTTTGAGATAAACGATGCAGAAGCGTAAATGGTATGAAGGATGGGAGAGTCAGAAATTGGAAGTGAAAAATAGCGAGAAAACAAGGCTGGAATAAGGTTTATGGCGTGAACTTAATAACAGAGTATTTTGCGTGTAATTCGAAAAAAAACCGTCCAAAATCGGATCTCTGACAGGATTAACCATAGAGTGCACAGAGCGCACAGAGACGGGAAGTTCACATCTCTGTGCACCCTGTGGTTAATATCTTCTTTAGGTACCGGTAGGACGTTAGAGATCAGTAGTGAAAACCAGCGAAATAATGAAGAAAAATAAGAAATGTTGTATGGAAGCCGAAAAGCTAAAGGGACTTCTTAAGTTCACGCCATTGGGAATAAGGTAGGAATAATGATTGAATTGCTTTGTTCTTTTGTTGGTGGTTAATTTCTAGCGATTTGGGTAATGAAAGCCAGATTTTTAGCACAAGACCGTCCTTTTCTTTGCTCCGAACAGGCATATAAGTCGACCATGGAATTCCCTGAAACACGTTGGTCGCTCATTGGTCGTTTAGCTGATCAGCCTGATCAGGTTACGGTGGTATTAGAATTGTATGCTGATCCGATCGGTCGTTATTTACGCGGTAAATTTGTCAGTGACGCTACGTCATCTCGCTTAGACGATGTGATTCAAGAAGTCTTAATGTATTTAATGGAGCATCCAGACCTTTTGGCGCGCGCACATCCAGGTGAAATAGCCGCCGGTCAGGCAAGTCGGTTTCGGTATTTTATTATGACGCTGGCCTATAACACCGCGCGAAATGCGATGCGTCGACAAAGAAACAGCCGTGAAATGAACGCCGCTATGGGTGATGACGGCGAAGTGACTGTTGCTGAAGCTCTAGCCGTGGCGCGTCAACCCACGGATGATTTACAAAAAGCAATGGACCGCGCGTGGGCAGAATCGTTATTAATGCTTGCTTGGCGTGACCTCGCAGCGTGGGCGGAAGACGGTACGTTAGAAAAAGAAATTCCTGACATCGTTAAAGCAAATTTAGTCGAAGGTCGTAATTTACGCGACATCAGTGGCGAATTAAACATTCCATTAGCTACCTGTCACCGTCGGTTGGCACGTGGTCGTACGTATTTACAGAAAGCATTGGCAGACCGCTTACGTCAAGCCGGTGAAATTGGTTTAACCGAAGACGGCACTAGCGCTTGTGAAGTATTATTGAGCGCGTTGGGAAAGTAACTCTTTGAATGAGGAGTAGCTAATTCGCAGTTAATTCTTAGCCGGTGGCAAAAACCATGATTCTTTAGGCACAACGACGGGTTTTTCCGGTTGGGCTTCGAAGTTCGGAGACATAATTTGGACGCCGTGCTCATTAAAGGCATCTTGAATGGCAGCGTGCAGACGAGAAAGAATCGCGACACGTTGTTCGACCGTCGTGATCGGGCAGCGTAACTCATAGACCACATACCAATCAGATAACGCGGTTTGGAGAATTTCGGATTTTATCTGATGATTAATACCGTCAGTGCGTTCGGCTGCGAGCGCGAGTAATCCATGTACCTGGCGCCAGGGCGTATCGTAACCAATGGTAATAGTGGTGCTGATGACCGGGCCTCGTTCATCATTAAAGCGAGAATAATTATAAACCGAAGCACCAACTAAAATCGCGTTGGGCATGGTAACTTCGTGACCAATGCCAGTGCGCACTTTGGTGGAAAGAAAGCCAAGCTCGACGACTTGGCCAGCGAGGTCTCCAACTTTAATCATGTCGCCAGGTTTCATCATGCGGGAATAAACCACCACTAAACCACTCATGACTTGATTGACCATACCAGCGCTTCCCAGGGTTAATAATAAACCGGCAAAAACGCTGACACCTTTAAATGCATC
>SYDV01000305.1 GCA_005801395.1 Planctomycetia bacterium
ATCGATCAAGATATCACTACCCTTGGTAAAAGTCGCTTTACCAAAATGAATGCCCTGGGTCGTTTCATAAGGATTCGCCCAACCAACATAGTCTTCCCAAGCGCGAATACCGATGTCGCGGAATACGGCTCGACGTTCGCGAAAACCTATGGTGCCACAGCCGCGAATATCATTTACTAATTCATGATCGTCAAAAGTCGTCATCAATGGCATGTGACGATAATAGGTGGATAAATGGACGCCGCGCGACAAATATGTTTTGTAGTTTTCCCAAATACCAACGATAGTGGGTGCCACCGACACCACCTGCGGCATTTGCGTGGGCGTTAAACCAACTTGGGTTAGCCAATCATTAGCCAACATTGAACGGTGTTCTTCGTAAATAAAATCGCCATTCATGATAGAGAACAACGCGTCGCCGGTCAGTTCGCGGTGCATGGTCGCCCAGGTGGGTGTGGATGGTCCAATACCACCTTTGGGATTTTGATTCGCGCAAGAGCCAAATTGAAAACGGAAATTATATTTTCCCAATGGATTATGCGTCGCTTCCACGTGCGCCTGGGTACTCGGCAAAGTCACAAAACTACCGGACGGACCTGTTGGAATATTATTCATGCTCACTTGGTAATAATATTGCGTACTCGGAGTCAGGTTTGGTAAGGTGACCCACCCAGTATGGTCATGATCAGACACGGTACTCACCGCTGGAGTTTCCAAGGTCAGTTTAGTTAAATCAGTACCAAAACGCACCGTGAATTGTCCAGGACGATGGGTGCGTGCCCAAACTCGAACGCTATCGTTGGTGAGTTTTCCCACGAGTGGGCCATGGGTAATAAAATTAGATCCTGATTCACCAGAATAAGATAAGTTAACTGCCAATATCCCCAGAACGAATAACATACACCAACGTAGCATAGCGTTTCCTTATGATTTATTTACGGTAACAGCGAGTCACCGAAATGATGAATCGTTCTGGTTCCGGAATTTTTCAGATCGAAGCTGGATAAATCAATCTTTATCTTCTTTTTTCTTGCCACCTGCGACCCCGCCTTGTGCGGCCCAAGCATTCCATTTCATCGTCATTTCATTTACCCGGTCCGGCATTTGTTTGGCTAAGTCGTTCAACTCGGAACGATCCGTTTCCATGTCGTATAATTCCCAAGCTCCTCCATTCACCGCCACTAATTTCCATGATCCCATACGTAAAGCATGATTCTTATTCGCGAAGTCAAAATAAAGGGCTTCGTGTGGCTTGCGTGTTTCGCCGTTAAATATTGGTTTTAAGCTTAAGCCACGCAGTGGTTTGAGCTTTTCTCCTTCAAACGTATCTGGACGAGAAGCGCCAGCGAGATCCATGGCGGTGGCATAAATATCAACGATATGAGCCGTTTGCTGCGTCACACTTCCCAGCTTGGCGGTTATGCCTTTCGGCCAATGTGCGATCATCGGGGTCGATATGCCACCTTCATGTTGATTTTGTTTATACCAGCGAAATGGCGTATTAGCGGCGTGTGCCCACCCCTCATCGTAGGTCAAATGCGAGCGTGGATCCCATGGCATTAAATCTTTGCCCGTCGTGCGTTCAAATGGACAGCCACCATTATCAGACAAGAACATGATAAGCGTATTGTCTAATTGCCCTTGTTCTTTCAGATATGCGACCAAACGACCGACGTTGCGATCCATAATATCGACCATCGCAGCAAAAGTCGCCATGCGTATATCTTCCCATGCTTTATCTGCGTCACTGAGACTGTCCCATGCCTGGACTTCGCTTGGTCGCGGACTCAATTGATATGGTTTTGCAAAAAGTCCTAATTCCTGTTGTTTGGCATAACGCGCCTTACGCACCGCATCCCAACCCTTCTTGTAAGTTCCCAGGTATTTGCGCACGTCAGCCTCCGGAGCCTGAAGTGGATAATGAGGAGCATTATAGGCGAGATAAAAGAAAAATGGTTTATCCACTGGACGATCGCCGATAAATTTAATGGCGTAGTCAGTTACAGCATCTGTCGTATAGAATTTTTCCGGTACTTGGTAAGACTTCCCATCTAAATAAAACGTATTGTCACCAACGAAGAAATTAGTTGCGCCCGACAAATGTCCAAAATAGCGTTCAAAACCTCGCTCTGTTGGCTGACCATTCATATGCCATTTCCCTGACATCATCGTGTGATAACCCGCCGTTTGCATGGTCTCCGCAATAGTTCGACAGTGCAATAATTTTGCGACACTGGCTTCATTATGATACATGCCACTCAAAATCGAAGAACGCGTCGATTCACACTTCGCCGCATTATAAAATTGACTAAAGCGCAAACCGTTCGCCGCCAATCGATCTAAATTCGGCGTAGGGATTTCGCTACCGTAACAACCAAGATCAGAAAAGCCTAAATCATCACAGAGGATGACCAAGACATTAGGTCGCTCCACAGCCGCCACCGTGGAATTAGATAGCGACGTAAAAGCTAAAATAATTCCGATTATGCCAAACGTCTTAATGACTTCGGCGGTAAATTTTTCGTTCATGCGATTTACTTTCTTTGATGTGCAAACGGTTTGACTCGCCACCGTTTCATAACAAGGGCGGAATTACCGACACTCGTAGGGAAGCAACAATATAAACGATAGACGTATCATGAATGCGAATCGTACTTTCAGCTGTCACCCCATCGAACATGAAACATTCCTTGATGGGTAGGTTGCCACCACGTGGTCTGACCATTCAGCGGATACAAATATCACCAGATTTGTCATGACCTCACAATTGAACCGCTGCGTTCATTGAAAAGAAATTTTAAGCAAAATTCATAGGGTATAATGGCAAGTGAATATCGACCTTACGTTGATTCATTCAGGCCCTCAAACTCAGCGGCGTCACATCTTGACGCTAAACCGATACAAACCTTGTGTCGTATTTTACGACTCAACAATATAACATACGCCTTGTATGAATACGGATGCATAACAGGTCTGAGGCCGCCAACAGGAGCTCATCACTATGAATACAAGCCATTCACCCCGTCGCACATTTTTACGAACCGCCGGCATTCTGATGGCCTTGCCGATGCTTGAAACGATTATGCCCCTCGGCGGCAATCAACGCGGAGCCTTTGCGGTAGAGACGCCAAATAATAGTAAGACCAATCGTAACTTAGTATGCATTGGCAATTTGTTAGGTTTTTATCTGCCCTCATTCATGCCAACGAAAGCGGGGAATGACTACCAATTTCCCGTCACGACGCAGTCATTAACAGCTCATCGAAATGACCTAACTGTATTTTCAGGTTTAGATCATGGAGTTAAAGGCGGTCATTTTGCAATCCATTCATTTTTGTCCGGTGTACTTTCCACCAATGCCAAAGGAATGCCAGAAGGCAACATCACACTTGATCAACGTGCCGCCGAAACGATTAAAGGAGCAACACGGTTTCCCTGTTTGAATATTGGCTCAGAGGGCGGAATTCATGGTGGCTGTCAATTAAGTTGGTCACGCAGCGGAAATCGCGTTGCACCTATTACCGGAGTCAAAGAATTATACTCACGCTTATTTTTGGCTGAAGGAGATAGCGAAAAGAACAAAGCCGCTGTCGCCGACCATTTGCGCTTAGAGGGCTCAATATTGGATATGGTTAGCGACGAAGCAAAAGGATTAAGTAAAACAATCAGCGCAGTCGATCGACAAAAGCTAGACGAATATTTCACTTCCGTGCGTGAGGTAGAGCAACAATTGGAGCTAACTGCTCAATGGTCCAAGGTAGCGAAACCTAAAACCGAAATGAAACCACCACAAAATAGAAACCTCGTTGAGGACCTCCCAGTTTTCTACGATTTAATTACTTTAGCGCTGGTGACTGGCTCGACGCGAATTGCCACCCTAGAAATAGGAGGAGATTTTAAAGTTGGCGATTTAGATATCAAAGGAGAATGGCACATGCTGTCTCATCACGGTCAAGAACCAGATAAAATTGCGGCACTCGAGAAAATTGATCGTTATCAAGTCGAGCAATTTTCCCGCTTTATTGAACGCCTCAAGCAAACCAAAGTGGCAGATAGCAACTTACTTAATCAAACGATGGTGCTGTTTGGCAGCGGTATGAGCAACGCCAATTCGCATGTAAACTCGAGTTTGCCCGTTATCGTTGCTGGTGGCGAATTAAAACACGGCCAACACCGAATTTATAATCAAGTGAATGAGCAGAAAAAAATAGATCGTGTCCCATTATGCAATCTCTATCTAACCCTGCTGCAACGCTTTGGTGTTGCGACGGAGAAATTTGGCACCAGCAGTGCGACGATGAGCGAAATACTATGAATCCGATAATGTTTAATCATAAAAGAAAAACTCATTTCCTCATGCTTCACATGCCCTATCTCAACTTATTATTCTTATTAACGGTCATCATGACGGTGACCACGACTCCAGCGCTCATTGCGCAAGAGCAGAGCATTCCCCTGAAACATTTCCTTGATACATATTGTATTTCCTGTCATGGCGCTGAGAAACAAAAGGCAGAACGACGCTTCGATATGATTGACCCAAAAGCCCGCGATCAAGCAACGCTGGTAAGCCTACAAGAAATCATAGATGAACTCACCTTGGCTGAAATGCCGCCCGAAAAATCTAAGCAACCGAGCAAAGAGGAAATCGCCTCGATAATCAGCAGCTTAACTGAACTGGTTTCAGTCGGCAAGAAAACGTTAGTCAGCACCGGAGGCAAGACCGTCCTGCGCCGGTTGAATTTACGCGAATATCGCAATACACTTGCAGATTTATTTGGATTTGACCCTAATTTATTTGACCCAACGGTTGGATTTCCTGAAGATCAAATGGTGAAACATATTGATACGATTGGCGACTCCTTACGTATATCAGGTTATCAACTAAATAAATATATGTCGGTTGCCGAAGCGGTTACCACCAAGGCCTTTCGTCGACTAGAACCAACTCCTGAACAAACCTGGTCATTTTCCTTTGCCTCAAAATCAAAATCAGACAAAGGGAAAAAAGGATCCATGACGCTTTACGAAGGCACACAAGCACAAACCATAGAAATGGGTTATGCGGCGATAAATGAATTTTCGAAAGGTGTTCCTGCCGACGGACAATACGAGATCACGGTGTCGGTTGAAGCGCTAAACCGTAAGCATGAGTATGGAGAC
>SYDV01000306.1 GCA_005801395.1 Planctomycetia bacterium
GCCAAGTCCGCGTACTGAATGACGATGACCATATTTCGACATTGATAAACCCACTCATATTACAGCGTATGCGGAGCGAAATAGGGGAAGATAGTGTATTCCAAGATGTTGTGAATATTTTTGTTAGCGAAACGCCGGGAAATATTACCCATATGCACAGCGCGATGGTGGCTGGTGATGTTGATGAAGTTCGGCGCTTAGCGCATAAATTAAAAGGCTCATGTCATATTATAGGCGCACAACGGCTTGGTGATGGGTGTATCGAAGTAGAAGAGATCATACGTAAAGGCCATTTGGAGCGCTTGGCAGTCGTTATTAGCGGCATGCAACAGATGGTCCCTGGGACGATTGCGGCATTAGAACAGGCCGTTCGCGCGGTCTTACAACAAGCGTTGAAATCTGATACCCCATCAATTTAAAATAAATGACTTTTTAGTGCGGCACGTAGATCGTCGTATAGGCATTTACTTCAGAAAATTGATCATTGGTTAATTCACGTGTTTCTTCAAGAATTCCAGATGATTCAGCCCAGGCGCAAATGGTCCCGTGAGTTTGAATGACGGCGTGCCAGGCGCCTGGTTCAATGATGTACCAGGTTTGTGGTAGCATGGGTAAGGCGACGACATGCCCTGGATTTTCAGCCGTTCCGGCCAGACATAAAACGGCGTGGCCTTGCAATACGGTGCCTGCTTGGCGACCGCCAATGTTCCGGGTGCACGAATTGGTGGTGCCGGGCATTCGTTCGGGACTGGGATTGGTGAGTCCTAATTGCCAACCAGCACCACTGTGGGCTGGATCACCAACGGCTACGCGCACATAACCGGGTTGACGACTGCGACCCACGATCAGTTGGTCGGAAACTAATTGCTCAAGTAAAAATGGTTGTCGTTGGACGGCGTAGGCAGTGATGCGTGCAATCACTTCGTTCATCGACAAGCCATCACTAAAGAGATGAATGGCATCGTCGGTTAAGGTGAGCGCACCAACTGCGCGCGATGAGTCGCGTTGATCTCGGTCACGAATTTGCGCGACAACTTCATGTAGGGTGGGTTGCGAAATATCAGCTGGCCATTCTGCCAAGCGCCGACGTGCTCGTTCTTCGGGACTTGCGTCGAGGAATACTTTTAATTGTGCATCAGGACAAATAACCGTGGTGGCGTCGCGTCCTTCGACTACCGCATCACGACCGGCGACCAGGGCTTTTTGTAATTGCACTAAATGGGCTCGACAGGTGGGATTATCTGCCACGCGCCAAATTTCAGCAGTGGTTTCCGGTGAACGTATGCGTTCGCGGGGTAAAGTGACACCATCGAGTGTTACTTGACTGTCATTATCAAAGCCAATGTCACGCTCGCATACCCAGGCGGCGATGGCGGCTGCATTATTTACATCAATACCGGCATCTTTAATGCCAACGGTAGCTGCACGATACATCGCGCCAGTGTCGAGAAATAATAATTTCAGACGTTGCGCTAATAAACGAGTCACCGTGCTTTTTCCTGCGCCAGCAGGACCATCGATTGCGATAACCATTGGTCGAGCCATTGCCGGACCACCAGGACGTGCTGTTGTCATGGCGCTGGTTGTCGTAAATCGTCACGTTGGGGCAAGATCGCGCTTGATTTTTTGCGATAATGAAGTGCAGAATAAAGTGAGATGCCTACGACTATTTTCGTGCAGCGGTGACAAATGCGGCCATGCGTTGTGCGTCTTTGATACCGGGAGCAGACTCAATACCACTGGCAACGTCGACGCCATAGGGCGAGGTAGCAGTGATTGCTGCACTAACGGTGTCGGGGTTGAGCCCGCCTGCGAGAATGACGGGGCGCTCAAATGTTATTCCACGAAGTAAATGATGATTCCAGGCGACTCCACTGCCGCCAGCAATCCCAGGGACTGCAGCATCTAATAAATAGGCATCGGCGGGATATCCATGCACGGCGGATAACGTCGCGGCGTCTTTGACCGCAAAGGCTTTAATGACCGGAAAACGAGCGCGTAATCGTTCGGCTAATGCGGGTGATTCGGAACCATGTAATTGAATAACCGTGCAGCGAGTTTTATGCATGGCTGTTATGATGCTCGCTTCATCCGCGTCGACAAATAAGGCCACGGCGGTGACCAAAGGCGGAATAGCGCGCACCAGTTCAGCCGCCTGTTCCAGTGAAATTTTTCGTGGTCCGCGGGCGAGATTTAATCCAATGGCGTCCACGCCGAGCGTTACGGCGGCGCGGACATCCTCAACACGAGTAAATCCACAACATTTAATTTTCATGATAGGGCACCACTATTTTGGAAAAACGGAGTAATTGGTGCTGACATTAAAGAAATCAGCACCCTGCACTCCATGCCAAGCGGATCATGTTATTAGCCTTGTTATTTGCCTTGATACAATCGAGCAGCAAGAATTTCTGGTAATCCTACTTCGCGAATTTTATTCGCTGCGGCATCAATATCGTATTCGATACGGCGAATTTGCGCGACTTTCGCCGTGCTATCATAGATTGCGAAACTGGCTTTGTTATTTTCATCGCGCGGTTGGCCAACACTTCCCGCATTGATCATGATAGAAATTTCTTCGTCGACCGGAATTTCACCATCAAGGGTGTAGGTAATCGGGTCGGTATCAAAGAAACCGACGGGCACGTGGCTGTGACCTAAAAAGCCGAGTTTGGCTTTCATACGCTTGAGAGCTTCAAAACTCTGCTGAGCGTCGAAGACGGTTTGAATATAATTAAAGGCTTCTGGTTGATGAAACGTGCCATGCGCAACCGCGCAATCTTCATCAGTTCTGGTAAGTGGTAGATTTAAAATCCACTGTTTCTGTTCGTCAGTTAATTGTTCGCGTGTCCAAATAGCGGCGGCCTTGGCATAGGCGTTGAAACAATCGATGGAGACTTTGCCCACGGCTGCCCAATCATGATTGCCAGCGATGACATCACAATTAAGCGCGCGAATAGTTTCTAAACATTTTGACGGCTCAGCACCGTAGCCAACAATATCGCCTAGGCAGACGATTTTATCGACCTTTTCTTTTTTAATTGCGTCAAGCACTACTCCGAGTGCTTCCGTGTTGCCATGAATATCGCCGAGGAATGCGTAGCGCACGTGATGGTTGCCTTCTGGTTCAGGACTCAGGCGATGTCTTGTCGTTTAAACATCGATAAGCCAATGAATAAGCAGCCTGCACAGTACAGTACGGTGTAAAGCACGGTGAGACCGAGGTAGCCTAAGGAGAGCGGATGATCCGGCAATTGGATGCTGTCATCGACTTGATACAGGTTGAGGGCTGGTAGAACGATGAGTCCAGATAGGCCCATACCTGCCACCACGTGGCTGGCGACGAACAGTCCAAAGCAGAGCAGGATATTACTGACGAGCGGTAAACGCAGTGCAAGAACGGCGGCAAAACAGGTCATGACCGCACTGTGACAAAGGGCTAAAGCATGGGCCCAAATGACTTCTCGCCAAGGAACCCACAGATCTTCATGCCCGACAAAGTCGCGTCGTGAGGCATCCAATTCAAAGCCGGTATAGAGCGCGTACCACATAATGAAGCTATGTAGCGCAGCGATAATCAGGGCAGCAGCAGTGATTGTGAGCCAAATACCTAAGGATTTGCCCAGTAAAAAACTTCCGC
>SYDV01000307.1 GCA_005801395.1 Planctomycetia bacterium
AGTCCTGAGTGACATTAAACGCATCATCCCCGACTATGACAACAAACAGGGATATCAGATTGCTGGTTTTGTATGGTTACAAGGTTTCAATGACATGGTGAATCGTGATGTGTACCTAGCGCTACCCAAAGGAAGCGTCGATAATCGATTTGCTAACTATAGTAGATGGATGGCTGATTTTATTCGCGATGTACGCAAAGATTTGAACGTGCCGGCCATGCCATTTGTTATTGGCGTCATGGGCGTGAGCGGAAAAAAAGCGAATGAGGACAACTTACAATTTCGCGAAGCGATGGCGGCACCAGCGGCGTTACCAGAATTCGTTGGTAATGTTTTTGCCATTCGAACGGCGCCTTTTTGGGATGAACCACTCGCGGCGATTCAGGAAAAATACGAACAAGTCAGTAACCTGGCATATCAATTAAAGAATAAGAGTAAAAATCACGCCAACAAAGATGGCACGATGTCGGAAGCGGAACAAAAAGCGTATCTGAAAAAATTCGAAGAAGATTTAATCACACCCGAGGAAGCCGCCATGCGCAAGCGTGGCGCATCTAACCAAGGCTATCACTACTTGGGATGCGCTAAAACCTTTGCCTTGATGGGGAAAGCATTTGCTGAGGCGTTGTTGCCTAACAATAATTAAATCGGGAATAAAGCCTATAGGGATTGGAATAGTGAGGGTAAATCACTTCGGTCGCTCAGTTTTGAAGGCCGTGCCGGTCCAGATTATTTTTACGCGAATCCTATCGGCAATCATGCATCGGGTGGGCAAGAAAATGGCGTAAAATTATTAACGTTTTATTTAGCGTAAAAATGGCTGTTCGAACGGACGACATCATTGCTCAGACAGGATTTACCACAGTGGTCACGGAGCGCACAGAGTGGAAAAGTTTTTTTTGTCTGTGCGTTCTGTGGTTAATCTCTTCTTCGGGTTCCTGTTAGATGTTTGAAGTTAAATGTGAAAATCAACGATTTGCGAATAATGATAAGGAAACGCTGGGTGAAAATCTAGAATTGAAAGGCGATTCCTAAGCTTACGTCATTGGGGGAAATTCACCGAGTGCAAAAAATCAAAGCCTAGCGCCTGAACGCTAAACATTTCCACGGACGAGAATAACGTCGAATTGTTGTAGTTCTACGCTGACGCGCTCGGTTGAAAGTTCTGGGATTTGCCACAGACGCCAACCGTCGCCGCCTTCGCCACATAAGCGTTGGAGTAAGGATCGCCAATTTGCCTGTCCTTGATAGAGCGCCTGTACGGAGAGTTCGAGTTGCAGCGCTCGCACTTGGGGAAGTACTTTACGTCCTCCATCTAGAACCGCGGCCTCGAAACCCTGCACATCGATTTTTACCAATGTTTGATGCTTATCGAGATTCGCCGTCGCAAGGAGTTCATCGAGTGTTCGTTGTGGCACGACCTGTTCTTCCACCTGCGCTAAACCACCGACATCTTGTCCAGGCGTTGCCGTTAACATTGAACTGCTGACGCCGTTGCGCGCGACCTTGAGGCGAGCTTCTCCGGGCGTCGCACTGAGCACGCAGCGGGGCACCATCTGCCAGCGCGGATAATTCTTAGCTTTTGCGGTGAGACTTTCATGCGCCCAGGAAAGCGGCTCGACCAGAATCGTCTCGCCTCGATAGCCAAGGTCGTGCAAAAGTTCGCAGTAGCTTCCCGTGTGTGCGCCGACGTCGACGACCAAATCGATCTGATGGTGAGTCAGCAAATTCGTAAGCGCCCGCTCATGGTAGCGCAGGCGGCCACAGGCAAGGCGAAGCTGATGACGAAGACGTTTAAATGGAGGTGACATGTATGGGAAGATCAGAGCTGGGCCGCATTTGGCCAGCGCCTCTGTTGGGAAACGTCATCGTCGATCAATCCCAAGCTTGGGCTGCTTATCCTGACATCAAACGTTCCAGCTCGTGCGGAAACGGTAATGGCATCATCAAAAGGGGGAGTCGAAAATAGCGCCTAATAACGTTGGGAGGCCTTTGATTGTAATTACGTAACTTATATATCGATAAAGACTTAAGTGTTTTTTTTGCTATCTCGATAGATCGTGGTTTAGGTTCGTTTTAATGAAAATCCCACATCTGGATTTACCTTCGCGGTGGCCGGATCGCCACGAGACCGCAAGCGTGGTAGAGGTGAATTCGTACTGTGACATTCGTATTTTTATTGGCAGGTATCAGGACGAGCATCGCCAGACGTGAATAGAGGATCATCTATGTTTAATGGCGTCCTGTATGGCGGCAAAGGTGGCAAGTTTCGCTGCCATGTCGAATTTGGGGAAGGATCAAATGATGGTGATGACTTGAGATAAGATGAATGTGATGCACCGATGGCTGTCCATCTATCTACGAAACAATTGCAGTAATGGTATATCAATCTTTCCAAACGGCGACGAATTGGCGGTCTGGGCTAAGTGTAAACCAGGGGCCAAATGTGGTGATTTCTGCTCTATTCATGATGCGCATCTTGCATCGGTAAAGCGAGAGCTAATCTTTCTCTCGTTATGAGAAAAAAATATGACTGTCCTATATTTTCAGTATCGGATCATCGCCAAGGAGCGGATTCATGAAATGGCCGTTATCGGCGTTAATTTGGTATGCTAAACATGGCCCATTTGAGGCTTTCCGTCATTCGGCCCTGCGGAAAATTTCGCGTGGTTACAATGGCGTAGAACGCGATGTGATGCTTGATTCCGGATTTCGCATGCAGGTGCGTATTGGAGATCCGGTCGATACCGCTATTGCTGTGACCGGTCATTTTGAGTTGGGCCTCACCAGGTTTATTAGTCGGTTAGCTCTGAACTTAGAATCTTTTGTCGATGTTGGTTGTAACATTGGGCACTTCACTTGTCTCTTTTGTCGCATGAATGGCAAAGCGCCGGTGTTGGCGATCGACGCCAATCCGCGCATGATTGAACGAGCGAAGGTAAACGCGCAGAGCAATCAATTTTCAGATATTATCAGGGAAAATATTGGAATCGGGAATTGCGATGGTGAGCTGACGTTGCATATTAACAATGAGCGTCCAAGTCTGGCATCCTTTGGCCTTGGTAAATCTCCGCTCGCCACGACGCGGGCGCATCAAATTCGGGTCGAGCCGTTGTCCACAGTTATTGTACGTAG
>SYDV01000308.1 GCA_005801395.1 Planctomycetia bacterium
ACGAAATCATAAACCATGCGACTAATACTGTGTCCCATAACCGCTGTGGCAACGCGCGTACTGTCGGTTTGCAGCGCTAAAGCCAATACATCAAGCAATAACGGCAAATGCGTCCGAGGATCAGTCGGGATACCGGCCTCTGCTGGACGAGATAAACTAGCGCTTGGTGGCGTCCATGATTTTTCAACCGGATGCATCGACTTGTCTAATTTATTTTGCAAGTCATTCATGCTCGAAAAGTATTGCTCTAATTTTCGTTGGTCTGCTCGAGAGACTTGTTGTGATAATGATTTCGCTTCCTGCCACACCTGATCGACTAACCATTTTTGTCGTGCTGCATTTTTACGTCCCGCGTCGGTTTGCCCAAGGAAAACGCGATCAAATGCCATTTGCGGGTTTATGTGAGGTTCTATTTTGCTCGTTGCAGACGACCAGGAAATGGAATTACCATAACTTTTTGGCGCACCACCAAATCCCCCCTGGTTGGGCGGCTCAACTGCCACATGTAATGACGGTAAATAGGTGTGATTACCCCAAGCCTTGGCCAATTTCTGGTCCAGTGATTCACCACCAGAAAATTGTCCGTCATGACTTTTCTTAATATCTACGCCGGATAAGAATCCGCTAATTTGCCCAATGTGTGCACCTAAATGGTGATCGATTCCTTGCACAACCACGGCCTGGTGCGCGAATTTTGCTAACGGCGATAAACATCCACCTAGACGCAGGCCGCTTGTGGACTTCTGCGCATCCCAGGCGGACGGATATACCCCATTGGGAAAATAAAGGGTGACGAATCGGGTTGGTGGCGCTGCCAGTTTCGCGCTGGCTGGGACAGGTCTGTCACCAGCCCACGATTCTAATACTGGTAAAGCCAACAGACTGGTCGTGGCTCGTAAAAATGATCGTCGCGTCGATTGTAATGTCATGGTAGGCCTACCGTGGTGTTGTTTTGTTGGGTAAACGCGGAAGAACGAATAATTTCACGAAGCAATGTACGTGAACGGTAACCATCAGCTTCAACGCGTTGTACAATTTCAGTGATGGTCGCTTCATCCCAAAACTGTAATTGGCGACCAAGTGCAAATTCGAGCAAACGTTCAGTAATATTGCGCGTAACGTCGTGTTTGCGTTTGTCTTGCACATAGTTTTTAAAGGACTCAACTCCGTTTAGCTTTGTCCCGTCTAATAATTCAGTTTCACTATTAATTGCTTTTCCAGCCTCCTTATCTCGCCAGGCGCCAGTTCGATCATAATTTTCCAAGACAAAACCATAGGGGTCAATACGAGAGTGACAGCCTGCACACGCTTTTTGTGAACGATGACGCTCTAATTCTTCTCGTACTGTTTTAGATTTACCTTCGATAATTAATTCTGGCACATTGGGAGGAGGAGGTGGAAGTCGTTCGCCCAGCAAGGTCTCGACCAGCCAGGCTCCACGAGCAACTGGCGATGTACGTTCGGACGATGACGTAGCGGTTAACATCGCCCCCATACCAATTAATCCGCCACGTGTTGTTGTGGTTAATTCCACACGACGCATGTCGCCGCCCACTACACCATCAATATGGTAATGGTGTGCCAAGACATCATTGAGGTAGGTATAGCGCGCATCGACTAAGTCTAACACACTGCGATTATGACGGATAATATCTTGCAATAATAAGCGTGGTTCTTCGCGCATTGCTTCGCGTAGCGGATATGGAATGTCATCCAATGCGGATACATCCAACCATTGTTCCGCAAACACCCGACAAAAATCTTCAAATGGTGGTTGAGAGACCAGGTGTTCGACCAGTGCGTCGAGATGTTGGCTATCCGATAAACTACCGGCACGAATAAGTCGCTGTAATGTTTGGCTCGGAGGTGACAGGTGTAGAAAATAGGATAATCGAGCTGACAAATCATATTCATCGAGTGAAAACGACTTATTGGTCGGGCCTTGATTGAAATGTAATAAATGCTGCGGAGAGATTAACATGGCAACTAACATATTACGCATGCCATCCCAATGTGAGCCGGTTTCAGCAACAACGGTGGAATAAATGCCGAGCAGTTGTTTCTGCTGCGCTGGAGTTAATGGTCGACGAAATGCGATAGGACCTAGTTGATCCAACGTGGATTGCGCACTGACCAGTGTCGGCGCGATGTGAGCAGGATTACAATTCAGCGATTCGACACCGACATGACTGTGAATAGTGAGTGAGTCGATGTGGACTTTACTTGCTTGTTTAGGCACTCGCTCTGGCCACTTTTTTTCGTAGGCTTGACGATACAACTTTACCGCTTGATCCAATGATGCTGGGTCAAAATGATAGGTGTCTTTGAGTTGCTTTTCTAACTGCTTTTGCTGGACGTTGAGCAATAACGATACTTTACCAGCTGCGATATTGAACGGAATTCGCGAGGTCGCGATCAAATTTCCTTTTCTTACGCTCAGCGGCGAATGATCAAAATCGGTTAAGTTTTCGGCCATTAACTCATCAAGCAGACGCTGATGTTCAGTATAGCTTATTAATACTTTATTTAATTTGTCAAATGCGGCGATGGCCTCCTTGTTGTTTTCTAAATGAGTAGGAATTGGTAATTGTGGAACGGGATCCTTTTGTGCGCGTTTTTCATATTCAATTGGTGAGCGACGAGGTTCTATGGTTCGTTGTAATAACGGCGCTTCTTCAACGCGGTATAACAACGATAGACCAATCGCTCCGCCTGAACTCACAATGTCC
>SYDV01000309.1 GCA_005801395.1 Planctomycetia bacterium
CACCAGCCAATGCGAATATCCCCCACCTGCTGCGGTATCAATTAAAATAGCAATTCCGAGTGTCCCTGCGGGAACACCAGCAATATCTAATGTTAAATTTTGTCCATTAACCCGAAAGGCCAGAGGGAGATTTCCACCATTCACTACCGCTGGACTAGAAACGCTAAATGCAACAGGCGGAACGGTCGCGTTAGCATAGAGCTGGGTAACTTCACCATTAACACCACCACACGATGAGATAAGGAATAATCCCACTAAAAGAGAGCTAACCGTTTTGAATGAAATGCTTGTCATATATTTTATAGCCTAATTTATTTTAAGTGATCAAAGAAGCGTCTAGGAAACGTCCAGGAAAGAAAAGCCGCTAGTGAAGGTCTCTGAGGAGTGTTTATCTAAACCTGCCTTAGGCAAAGCTAACGGTTAGTTGGGCGATCATCACACGATGCTTTTTCGTGTGTGACACCGCAATGCAAAACTGGCTATATTCACCCCACTTTTCGACGCAAAAACAAGCTCCTAATTCCAAACGAGCTCTACGACTACTTTATCACTGACGTATTTACCTTTCCACTACGGTGATCGAAAGGTGAACGAAGGGCGAGCGAAGGGCGAATAAAAAGCTAAAAATTTCAGCATTCAATTTACCAAGTCGAAACCTCAAGGTCATCATCCATTATCAATGCGAGTCAAACGGCATGCCGATCTCATATTGAAATTTAGCCCAAGCGCTGACTGGGACATTGCGCCAAAATCACCTAAAAAAAACTAATACAGATATGATAAAAGACTGATCTGGACCCCAAGTAAACAATTATGCCCTCTAACGTTTACTGACGTAAGATAAACTAAAACCGTAAAAAATCATGATCATAAATTTGATCAGCCATTGAAACCTTTCGTCACCTCACTTCAACGACCGCAAATACGCCACCAGATCTAATAAATCCTGCGGGCCGAGCATACCATCGAGACCGGCCGGCATGAGGCTGTTAGTGAGCATGGTGGATGAAGTGATCGATGCTTGCGGGAGTAAACGAGACTGACCCGATACTTCGGTAATGGTTATACCTTCTTCAGCGCGGGCCTTAATCAGACCGAGCACCGTTGATCCATCGGTCATTTGGAATGAATGGAGATCGTAATCGCGGGCGATATTATTGTTTGGGAAAAGAATACTTTCGATCAATTCGCGTTCAGTACGAATATTACCAATTTTGGATAAATTCGGTCCAATTTCATTGCCTTTGTCGCCAATTTTATGACAGGCGATGCAAATACCCCGACCGGATTCGTAAATAACACGACCTGCTGAAGGATTACCTACTTTGGCCGCCGCAACAGCTAAGGCTTCCATGCGCGCCTGTTTCGCCTCGTTCGCGGCCAAAGCAGCATCAAAAGCGGGTTCAAGTATTTCGTACACTTCGCGCTTGGTAAAACTAAACGCTTTACGCACTAAGTCCGGGCGAAAAGTCCCGAGCATCGGCGATTTGGCATAAGCCGCCGCAATCTTTTTTGCCTGCGCGAGATTAATATTTTTACTGTTTTGCGCATCCGCCATGGCCACCAATAATTCAGCCTGTTCCAGCGGGCCAGTCGTCGGCAACAGCGCCAGGAAAGCGTCCCATTGCTCATCGCTCAGTTTGGTATTCGCTAAACGTTGCGCGGCATCCATGCGCAAGCCTGGATTGGTTGGATTCACCAACAGCTCCGTCAGTAATTTGAATGCGGGCTCACTGAGTGTGCTTCCACTGCTCGATAGCGCGAGCAGTGCCTTAAGGCGTAATTCCGCGGGTTTAGCCGTATCGGCTGAGATATTGTTTAAATGCGTATCAAAGCGCTCGTCTTTTACCCGAGCAATGGCATCCAATAACAACGGCGATGGATTTTCCGTTAACATCGCCGACAGCGATTCATTCCATTCTTGCGAATTAACTTTCCCTGGCTGGGCAGCAATTGCCCGCAAAGCGGCCTGTCGCACCGAGACCTGCCCGTGTTTTAACATGACCGTAATACTATGCGCCACGCCAGGTTTACCCGCGAGTGCGCTGGTAAATTTTTCCAGGGCAATTACCTGCGCATTAGTCGGAATATCCTTCGCCAGCCAATCGGCCAACACCGGCGGCAATATTTTATCAATAGCAGGAGCTTTAATCAACGCCAAGTAAGCGTTCTTCGCCAGGACACCATCAGTCGCATCCGCTTTACCCAAAGCGAATTGTAAGACATCCTTATAATCACCCTCTTTCACTCGTGTCTGCGAAACAATGCGCAGCAAGCGGGACTGCTGCAGCGAACCTTGAGCGGCCAACAGCGTCGTCGCGTCATATCCACCAATCGTCATTCCCGCCGTCAGCAAAGCGTGCTCAAGTACCAGATCAGCTGGTTGAGCGAGTAGAGCAAGAATAGCCTGCGAAATAACCGGCGAACGAGCAAAACGGAAGGTAAGTCCTTCAAGTCCGCGACGGACTTCGGCCGGATCGGACGCCATTAATTGACTAATTAATTGTTCATCCGTAGCGACGACAGCAGGTATAAAATGTTTATGAGTGGCTAATACGGCAGCATGCTGCGCTTTTCCCTCTGCCGTCCGACGAATGCGATAAATGTGTCCAGGAACATTGGCCGAGTCCTGTAAACTCGAAGGACAGTGAGAATACCAGGTACCAGTATCCACGACTAATAACGAACCATCCGGCGCTTGAATGACGTCAGAAAGATGCGCGCCTTCACGATCAACGGTGAAAAACTCATGCTCATCGGCGTGATACGTTGCCCCCTCTTTCTTTAATTCGTAACGCATCACCTTTTTCGAATTATACAGCGCCACAAGATACTGCAGATGATTGGGATCTGCCGACCAAGGTTGGCCAACTGGTGCAAGGGCATTGGCACTTTTCCAAAAACAACTACCACTCGGAACTACGTGACCAAGCTCTTTTAAAATCGGCATGCGTTCGTGAGTGCGCGGTAAATTAGCGATGATACCGAGATAATCCGGACGTTCATAAACTCCACCCAGCTGCCAGTGCATCAGCGTGTCTACCCGTGGACTGCCGAAATACAGATCCGTGGTGCCAATGAGTTCACCCGTCGGAGTAAAATCGAGACCCACTGGATTATCCGCACAACCAAGCGCATGCCAGCGCACATCTTTTCCATCCGGTAACATAGACCAAATACCGCTATTTAATCCTTCATGCACCAGAGTTCCATCTTGTTGCTTAATCGTATGTCCTTTACGCCCATGCGTCCAATACAGTCGTCCATCCGGATGCTGGCGTGGGCCGTGACAGTCCGCACCATTCGCCGACCAAGCAAAACCTCCGACCATGAGTTCACGTTGTTCCGCTACACCGTCATCATCGGCATCGGTAAATTTCCAAATCCCAGGTGGAGAAGCGACATAGAGACTACCATTGGCCCAACAGCCGCCTTTGGGAACGGTTAATTTATCCGCGAAAACCGTGCTGTGTTCAAACACACCGTCGCCATCGCGATCTTCCAACATTAACACACGGTTCGGCAACAGATCTTCAAACTTTTTCGTATTCCAATTTACTCCTGCCGAATCCCCGATGAATAAGCGACCACGATCATCAACGCAGCCCATGGTGGGATTGGAAACCATCGGATTAACCGCTGCGACGATCATTTCGAAACCTGCAGGTAATTTATATTTTGGCGTGGCGACAACCATTTGCTCTTTGGTTAAATTCATGACCGCTGGGCGCTGCGAGTAAGCGGGCAATTCCGCGTTTCCACCATGCGCTTCTTTTACAGAATTGACCTTGTTTTGCGTCCACTTTTCAGTGAACCCACCAAGTGGATACAATTCATAGCGACGCACAAACATTTCCGCCGCCTCGGTCTGCAATTGAATACGCCCCTGACTTGGCTTGACCTCAAAGGCACGATTCACCAACACGCCATTAACAAAATATTCTAGGTTATCACCTTTTGCGATAATTTCTAAACGACTCCACTCGCCGAAGGGCGATTCCACATCATCCTTACCACGGATACCCACCTTATCTTTCCAATCGACATCACGCTTCTGCCAATTGAGTCGTCCGCCTGTCATCACCTCACGCGGAGCCCCAGGAATCCAAACTCGTTCTTTATCGCGATCGCGACCAACTTCAGCACTAATGGAAGCCTGCAATAAAGTGCCGTCATCCAATTTGGGCGACAATACTAAAATATCACCGACTCCGCCTTCGATAATTTGCGCTTCTATACTCGCCATCCAAGCATGATTGTTCGCGCCCTGGGGGCCAAAACTGTGCACCAAGACACCGCTATCACGGGCGGCTTTTTCGCGCTTGCCCCAGGTCAATTCCCCCCACTTAAATTCGATCACTAAGTGATAATCTTTATAACTGTCATTGGTGGTTATGCCGCCATAACCACGTCCACTGACGCGCAGTAAACCATCTGGAAGGAATGAAAAAACCGACTTCGCTTCATCCATCACATCGTATTTCGAG
>SYDV01000310.1 GCA_005801395.1 Planctomycetia bacterium
GAAGTGCGGCTACACTAAAGGATCCCTTGGCTGGGTGCCCGCTTGGCGATCAAGACGGCGCGAAAAATCGAGATAATGATGGCGGAGAGTAGTCAAAAGGCCGGGAAGTCGACTTGCGTCTTGAGCCCGGGACTGAGGGTCTGTTCACCATGAAAGCGTGGTTTTACGGCAAAATAAGCGGTTTTAGCACCATCGACCACGTCATGGTCGGCGTTTTATATCGGTAGCTATGGTTCTTGTGGCCTTCTGGTTGGCGGTTTGAAAGCCAAGGTCGGTGAACCTTGAAAGCGGACGATATGAACCCAATGGGTTTGAATGCTTTTCTTGGTCAGCACCGCTCACGGTGTGCGTCTTTATGCGAGCCTACCTTGACCATTGTTGTTAGCGGTGAGGGTAGAACGAACATTATCCCTCGCTGTTTGGAGTATGTATGCTGAGTGCTCGCCCGGTTGCTGCGTTGTTATTATTAGCCTGTGGAGTGGTGTGGGTGCCGGCTGCTGATGAAGCGCCGAAATCAAAATCAAAAGCCGCAGAATCTAGTGTGGTTGCTCCGCCGGTGCCATCGCCGTCTGCGCAAACACCAGCAAGCGTTTTGCTGAAAAGTTTACCGCCAGTTTCCAGTTTAATTGAGCGCGATGAAAAAGCGTGGTGGGTGGGCACTGAACCGACTTTAATTTATCAAGTGACCGCCGTCGACGATGAAGGCAATGCCGTAATCAGTACGGATGTTGGTGAATTAAAAGTGATGCGTCGATTATTGGTTGAGAATCGGCAAGATGCTATCGCGGTTTTGCCTAGTTTATTGGCACATGCCAAGGGTGCACAGGTCGAAACGGCATCGCTGATATTACGCGAGGGAATTTTAACCGGATTGCATTTATTTTCTGCTCAAGTGTTGGTGCTCAATGAAGGTGTGCTAAAGCGCAAAGAATTATCAGATCAAACGCGTGACACAGATCGTTCGGTCGTGACTGCTGCCGTAGATAAATTAATTACTGCGCTAGCTAAAACGAATTTAGATGAAGTCGGTAAAAAAGCATTGGATGATGTTTTGCGTCGTACGGCTCGTGAAGATGGCAATGAACAGGTCGATGAAGTAACGCCTAGTTTTGCGCGTCGTCTCGTACGTGGTGGGTGGTTGCGTGGTATATTACCAGACCAAGCGGCGGCAGTTTCCGAATTGGAAAAAGCTATTCTGGCAGCGGAAAAATATTTACCAGTTATGGCTTATGAAGGAATTGGACTGCAATTAGCGGAAGTTTCTGACAGTTTTGGTCGTCGCAATCGATGGATATTGACCACGCCAACGCGTTCATCGTATGTGCAAAATCAAGAATTACCGTTGTATTATTGGGCCTTACCAGAATCAGGTCCAACTTTGGCGATCGATTTGCCAGCGGGCTCAGATCCCACGGCTGTTAATACCAATATTGATCGTATTCGTTTATTTCAGGGTTATTCGAAGTTAGTCGAATGGACAGCAAAATCAGGTTTTGTTGTAGATTTAACCGCTTGGCGTCAAACCTATCCGACTCGTGGAAAAGGTATTGATGAAAATGCTCTTAGTAATGTCATGCCGCCACATGTGGTCGCGACGGCGCTTAATGGTGATATTTTAGGATTGCAGGTACAGGGTGGATTATTAATTCCACCCAAAGACGGTACGACCCAAGAAGTCGAACGTTTCCTTGCTGATTCAGCGCGTTTATTACCAGATCCGGCACACTTGGATTTGATTGGTGAATATATTTTATCCTATGTTTACGACAGTCCAGACACGAGATTTCCTTTCTTGGTGGGTAACCGTTTAGTTAAAGGTGATATTCATCAAACCGCTGCGCAAACGATCGCAACCGCCACGTGCGGCATGATTCGCGGCGATTGTGACGATTTATCAGAGTTGTATCAGGCGATTGCTGAACGACAGGGCCGCACTGCGCATGTGATTTCTTTGCCGCAACACGCGGCGGTTGCGTTTGCGGAGAAGAAAGAAGACGGCCTGTGGTATGCCTATACTTTGCAGACGGGACCGGCGATGGAATTCAAAGATGAAAAATTACCATCAGCGCTGCAAAAATTATATACCAGTTTTGACGATGGTGAATCGTTCGATCCCAACGGTCTAGGTTTATTGCTGCGATTTTCAGGAGAAAATACCCGTGGGCCTTGGCGTTTAAGTTACCGCATTTTTAGTGAACCAGAATATGCTAAAGTGATGATCGACGTGCAACGCGACTGGCAATATCAGACCTATCAACGTGGGATTGCGAAAATGAAAAAAATGATCGCCGACGGCGATCATGATAACGCCAACTATCGCGAATTATCAGGTCTTTATAGTTTTACGGGTGAATACGACAAAGCTGTCGAATATCATGAAGAAGCTATTGCACGTACCGAAGACCCGGAAGGAAAGTTGAGCTTATACGTGGAATTAGTGCAGCATCTATTTGATGCTAAGCAGGACAAGAAGGCCCGTGACATTGCGAAAGATATTTTAGATAAATATATTCCTGCGCTGAAAAAAGATCCAGCGAACAAAGAGCGCATTGCAGCAACGCTTCCTCATATTGGCATGCAATTGTGTTCCGCTTTGGCGCATGGCAAAGCATATGATATCGCATTGC
>SYDV01000311.1 GCA_005801395.1 Planctomycetia bacterium
ACGGCTTCGACATAAGGATCTAGCATTCCTGGGCAAATTGAGTGGGCGGAGCACGGTAGGGATTAGCCCCCTGCTCGCAAGCAGACCACCACGCTTGGTAACGCGGTCCATTCAAACAGAACAGAAATAGGAAAAGAAGAAGTTTACGGGGAGGACCGGAGAACCGGAGGAGAGAGAAAACGATCTGATTTACCCTCCAAATCGACACGGACCCCGGACTGACTACGCATGAAAGCTAAGCCCTACCCCACTCCCAACCTCCTCCGGTCCTCCGGTCCTCCATGTGAATTCTCGTTCTTTTAGGCTTTCATAATGCGCCTAAATCATAAGAAAGCAGTTGCTTGACTATTTAAGATAAGCACATGCTCCCAATCCATCAGACAAGGACATCGCATGGGCCGCCGGCCATTTGTACGCCAACAGATCCTCGACGCCGCCTTCGACCTCATCGCCACTGAGGGCTACGAAGCGGTCAGCACCCGCGCCATTGCCCAATGCTATTAAGCTAAGGATTGCATAATTAGCCTTGACTTACCCGTCAAAAAATTTTTCGGGGCTCTATGAGCCTATCTGCAGACCCCATTCATGTTTTCCGCCGCTTTACCCATTTAATGCCGCGTCATTGGCAACGCCGCCGCGGGTCACTTGGCCCGTCGCACGTGGTGCTTAGTCTGATGATGATGAGCGTTCTCGGTTGTCAGGGTTATGAACGCACCATCACTGAGATGAAAAAAGAATTAGGTGATGCGCTAGGATGGGATCCACGTGCCGATACACCTAGTGCTGCCGCTCTCTGTCAAGCACGGCGTAAATTAAGCGCGAAAAATTGCACGGACTTAGTGTCGCAGGTGTATGATTTATGTACCTCAGCACGGACGTGTGTGAGCGTTGGGTATGGTGGTTTTCGTATATTGGCGTTAGACGGTACGCAACTGGCTTTACCGGCGTATGCCGCCTTTAAAAATCATTTTGGCTGTCCATCTAACCAAGGTAAAAAAGAATTATCGTGTCCACAAGCCTCCTTGTTGTTGCTCTGGGATGTCGGTGCGAATCAACCCGTCGCATGGGATGTTGGTCCGTATCGCACCGCTGAAAAAACACAGGCAAACCTACTCGCCGAGGTTATTGGTCCGGGTGACCTGGTACTTGGCGATCGTAATTTTCCCTCACGCCGGTTTCTGACCCTCGCGTATCACCGGAAAGCCCATGTATTAATGCGGGCTCGCACCGATCAGATGGCCTTACATGCCTTTGCTGATTTTTTCGCCTCTGGCGCGAACGATAAAATCGTCGAGATCGAATCGCGTAATGAACACGGACGAATCGATCCAGCGATGCCAACCATACGCATTCGCTTGATCCGGTCGCGACGCGATGGGAGTGCTGATCATGTGTATGTCACCACGTTGTGTGACCAAGACCAGCATCCGGCCGCTGCATTAATTGAATTATACCATCATCGGTGGCGCATCGAAACCGCGTTTCGTGAACTTAAACTCTGGCATGGCCTTGAACGATTTCATGCACGTCACGTTGCTGGCATTGCCCAAGAAATTGCCGCCATGATGCTTTTTCAATTACTCGCAAGTGAATTGGCGGCACAAGTAAAGATGCAGCATACAGCGAAAGAAGAGCACGAAAATCAGTGTAAAAAGGACAATAACACGACAGCGTCAGCTGTCAGCGTCGACACCATGCGCTTTAATCGTCGAATTGTCGCTGACTGTACGATTAGTTTAATTAAAGCGGCGGCAGCGAATAGAAATATAAAAGAAACGTTTGATTATGCGATGCAGCGCATTTGGCGTTATAAACAAAAAATTCGGCCAGGACGATCATTCACCAGAATACGAAAGTCGGCGCAACGAGGATGGAGAAATGAATCGAATAAGAAAAAAACGTGAGTCTTAGCTTAATAGCATTGGCCATTGCCACCAAGGCCGGAGTCGGTTCGGCGTCAATGTTCAAACACTTTCCGACCAAGGAAGACTTGGGCCACGAGCTCTACCGCGTCGCCCTTGCTCCCATTTTAATGGCGGTCGCCGAACTCGAAATCGCTCACCCACAACCGCGAGCAGTCGTCATCGCTTTTGTTCATTTATTATATCGACTTTATGACGAGCAACCTCGCGCCTTAGCGTTATTAGTTTTTCCACCGCACGAATTCACCCCAAACGGCATCGCGCCCACCAATCCCGCCAGTCCACGCGCCACGTTGCTACGACTCCTCGGCAACGACGACGACCTCGCCGCAATTGTGTGGGGATGAATGACTGGCCCAATTCAAGACCGCTACCTCCATAGCCGCAGCGGAACGATGTCGCCACATGCCGAAGCACACGCCCAGCGCATCGTTTCACTGCTCACCACGCCTACCAAGGAATCCTGATATGATCTCAAAAACCTAATGGGAAAAGCTCTTATGGCGAAATCGAGTAAAGCGGGTTACGCTTACCTTCTGTGATTCCACCGCCACTCCATCCTAGTGAGGCTGAGCGCTTAGCGATTTTGCGTCGCTGCGGGATTCTTGATACCGCAGCAGAACCAGACTTTGATGGCATCGTAGAGCTAGCTTCTGCCATCTCAGGCACACCGATTGCACTGGTTTCATTGGTCGACGAAAAACGTCAGTGGTTCAAAGCTCGCCATGGGTTAAATGCCAGCGAAACACCGCGCGAATTGGCATTTTGCGCCTACGCCATCCTCGATCCATCACAGCCATTTGTCATTCCGAATGCCCAATTGGATCCGCGATTTGTTGGCAATCCGTTAGTTGAAAATCCACCACATGTCACGTTCTACGCGGGCATACCACTCACGGCTGGACCAGACCACCTACCTATCGGAACCCTTTGCGTTATTGACCAGAATCCACGTACGTTGACGCCAGAAGTTTTAACACAGCTAAAAACGTTAGCTCGCCAAGTGGAAATTCTCATTGATGCACGACTTCGACAGCAAGCGTTAGAATCAGCACTGGTATTGGCCGAGTCTCGCAGACACGAAGATCAGCTACTCGCTAAAGTCGCCGCCCAAGTCACCGGGCTACTCATTACCCACATCTTTCCCTCTCCTACGTTTACTCTGCACTACTTGCAAGGCATGAGATGCATCAATCATAATCCGTAGTTTTTCCAATCCTCTCCAAATGGTTTTTGCACCGGGCTCTCCGTCGCTTTTTCGCGCGAGAAATCCGCCTAATTGGGCGATTAATCGGACGATGTCTCGG
>SYDV01000312.1 GCA_005801395.1 Planctomycetia bacterium
GCGAAAATGCAGGCGCTCTTACCATCGGGGGTTGCGCCGCGATTAGGGCCAGATGCTACAGCGATGGGGCAAGTGTTTGCCTTTACGTTACAAGGTCAGCGCGATATTGAACGCAAACGCTCCGTCATTGATCAATTAGTGGTCCCCGCATTAGCTGGTGTGAGCGGTGTGGCTGAAGTGGCACCCGTTGGTGGGGTGGTGCGAGAATATCAAATAGATGTGGATCCAACTCGATTAGAAGAATTGGGATTAACCATCGACATGTTAATGATGGCGGTCAGTCGCGCTGGACGCGATGTTGGATTAATGGCGGTCGAACAAGCCGGCATTGAAACCATGTTACGCGGAGTGGGATTTGTGCGTTCGATCACCGAAGTCGAAAATATAGTTATTCGCAGTAGTTCAGCGCATGGCGGAGGAACCGGTTTACGACTGAAAGACGTCGCCGGTATCTCAATAGGCGGCGCCGTGCGTCAGGGATTATTAACTGATGGTGATAAAGAACAAGTAGGTGCCGTTATCGCCATGCGTGTGGGCGAAGATCCAACTACGGTAATTAATAACATCAAAAAGCGATTACAGTTGCTTCGCCCGGCCTTAGAACAAGAGCAACTGACAGCGGTTCCCTTTTATGATCGTTCGCATCTAATTCAGGAAACGCGGACGACGTTGGTGCATACGTTAATAGAAGAAATAGTGGTGGCGATATTGGTGGTATTATTCTTTTTATTACATGCTCGTGCTAGTTTCTGCGTAGCAGTCGTGCTGCCTTTAGGCGTGGCCGCCACTTTTATCGCCATGTATAGTTTTGGTATTGGTGCAAATTTGATGACCTTAGCGGGAATTGCGATTGCCATTGGTGTGATGGTCGATTTCTCCATTGTTATGACGGAAAATGTTACCCAGCATTTATGTCAGCTGCAACGTGAACGTGCTGCTGGTCGTCAGCTTGGTACGTGGGCACCCTGGGATAACGAAGTCCAAACTGCGGTCATTAATGCGACGAAAGAAGTAGCCCGTCCGTTATTAACGTCAGGTGCGACGACGATTATTGGTTTCTTACCCATCTTAATGCTGAGTGATCAAGCTGGGCGTTTATTTGTCCCATTAGCCATTACTAAAACCCTGGCCATTACCATGGCGGTGCTCTTTGGTTTATTGCTGGTGCCGGTGATCTGTCGATTTTTACTGCCACCGTGGCAGATGCGCCGTAGTATTTTAATTCTGCTAACGGGATTTGGCATAGGAGTGGTTGGGGTATGGATCGGGCTGAGCGGAATAGAAATCCCGCGTGATCATGCGCGTTGGTTAGTGCTTATTCCTGGATGGATTGCAGGACCAATCGCCGGTGGTTTGACCGGTCTGTTGATCTGGCGTTTAGGGCGCGAACGTCTGGTTGATCCCGAAGACAATATTATTTCACGCGGAATTAGCGTAAGTTATGATTGGGCGCTAACCCGTTTATTACGGCACAAAATTGTATTTACGATCGTCATTTTAACCTTGGCGAGCACTGGCTGGATGATTGGTTTGGGTTGGAAATCATTATCACAGCCACTCGCTGCTGTTTTTAGTGTGGTGGGGGCGGATTTACGCCACACACGTCTTGATGCTACTTTGCAAGCTTGGTTTCCTGGAATTGATTCCAGTTTTTTACCGCCTTTAGATGAAGGATCGTTATTGTTCATGCCATCGCTCACCCCAGCTGCCGGAATTGGGGAAACGCTGCGGGTCATAGAAACGCAAAATAAGGCGATATCGGATATTCCAGAGGTGGAATTCGTTATGGGTAAAATGGGTCGCGCTGAATCGGCGTTAGATCCTGCGCCTATCGGTATGATCGAAACGATCGTCCAATTAAAGCCATATCATGCGTGGCCAGCGCATGATATTATTGCGCTGGATGGTAGTGAAACTCGACGGCCACGCACGTTGGCTGAAGTACGGCAAGTGTTGGCCGCCGTAACCGATATCCCGGGGGTTGCACCTAGTTGGTTACAGCCAATCGAAACTCGTGTGGTGATGTTATCGACAGGCATACGTTCGCCTTTGGCTTTGCAATTAGTGGGCGATAACCACGTCGCAATGGAGCGGTTAGCCGAACAAATCGAGCCAATATTACGCGGCATTCCTGGAACCATGGATGTGCAGATGCAGCGCGAAGGTGGTAAACCATATGCAGAATTACGTCTCGACAGCGAACGCTTAGCACGTTTCGGCATTACCATCGAACAAGTTATGCAGGCCGTCGAAATTGCTTTGGGTGGCATGCCAGTGGCGTGGTCGGTTGAAGGTACCCGTCGTTACGCAGTACGAATTCGTTATAGCCGTGAGCGACGTGATGATTTTGACGAAATTGATCAGGTGCAAGTTCCACGCGGAAATGGCCTACATGGTGCCATCCCACTCACCTTGTTGGCGGCTCGTCCAGTGGTGTACGAATTAGCTTTACATGGAATCAGTGCGGGGCCATGGCTGCGTGCACAAACGCTTTCGACGCAACGCAATGTGACCATCGTTAATGATGAACAAGTTTTGGTGACCCTACCTGCGGGTGAACAGCTCGCAAAGGCCATGACGACGACGAACGGATCGTGGACACTCACTAATGAATATCCCGCGAACCAAGCGTTTACCAATGTAATTGGACCAATGGCCATTCGCAGCGAAGGCGGACTGCGGACTCAATATGTATTACTGCGTGCCGAAGGTAGGGGTGAATATGAGGTTATTGCCGATGCAGAAACAACGCTGCGTCGCGCCTTTGATGAAAAGCGCTTAATTTTACCGCCAGGAGTTTCGTATCGCTGGGTTGGCCGTTATGAACAACAAGTCAAAGCCGCCGCTACCATGCAATGGGCGTTGATTGGATCGGTATTAATTATGTTAGTGCTGATTTTAATTGGGACGCGATCTTGGTTAGTAACCGGGGTAATCGTGAGTTGCAATTTAAGTGTTACTACCGCTGGCGGTTTTATTGCCGTGTGGTTGGCTGGCGCGGAGATGACCACGGCTGTTGCTGTTGGTTTTTTGGTGCTTATGGGCGTGATGTTCAATGACAGTATTTTATTGGGCTCTTATCTGCATGATTCGTTCCGCATTCCGCCAAAAGACGTGGAGGATCTCCATCGTCGGGTATTTATCGCGGGACTTCGTCGTCGTCGACCTGCCCTGATGACAAACTGTACGACCTTACTTGCCTTAATCCCTGTCTTATGGAGCGATGGACGTGGCGCTGAGGTCATGCGACCCATGGTGCTACCAGTTATTGGCGGTATGATCGCTGATTTTATTTCGCTGTTCTCGGTGCCCGTGCTTTATTCCTGGTGGTGGGAACATTGGCTGAATCGAAAAAGGTAATTTAAAATAAGATTCACAGGAGGCGCGGATACGCGGAGGTTAGATGAGGTGACTGAAGAAAGGTTTGTAAACAGAATATCAATCCCTTAACTCCCCTTATCTAACATCCTCGTATCCGCGCCTCCTGTGAATGATTCGATTTTGACATGACTTTCACGATGTAACCGCCTTAACCGCATAGAAATACAGGGATAGTGAAAGTCTCTTCTCTTCCCTGCAAGCCGTGAACGTTTAGTCTACCTGCCATGTCCGCACCGTCCTTGTCTGAAATCAAAGCGTATCGCTTGGGGCAGTTGAGTCCGTCGCGTTTTTCGGAAATAGAACAATGGCTGGACCAACAATCGCCCGAAGAGGTTGAACGGTTATTGGATCAAGCTGGTGGAGATGAGACAGGCACTTTACATCAGGTAAAAGTTACGCAGGGCGTTCAAGGATTTGTTGCAGACGCCGGTTCAGGGCGTCTGCGGCTCGATGATGAATTAGGCGTTGGCGGTATGGCGCAGGTGGTTTCAGCGCGTGATCGATCGCTGGATCGCGTGGTTGCCCTGAAAACGCTCAAGCCACGGCAGGCAAACGAATCATTGGAACAATATCATTTACGTGAAGCGTCGTTTCGACGCGAAGCAGCGGTAACGGCGGCGCTTGAACATCCGGCAATCGTTCCGGTTTATGATTTAGGTCGGGCTGATGGTCAGCCGGCGTTTACCATGAAACGTTTATCTGGTGAAA
>SYDV01000313.1 GCA_005801395.1 Planctomycetia bacterium
AGTTTTGAGGCGCAAGCGAGCATCGCATTGCATCTGGTTGGTTTCGTTCACGCTAATCATGCGGATCCTTTTGGTTCTGGTGGCACGGTGCCACCGGGGTGATTACACCCAACAGGATCCGCTTATTTTCCGACGCTACTAAAGGCCTCCTACTTCGGTACCGGACAGATGTCCGGATACCAAATCACCAACACTAGCACAATGAGCAATAATCCCATTATTGGGCCAAGCGCGAGCAACGCTTGCGCCATAGGTAACTCACCAGTCGCTACACTTGGTAATCCGCGCCGCACTTCTACATCTAGAGCCTGCATGCGCGTTTGATTCTTTTTAAAACGCGCCGTCGTTTGTACTTTTTCAATTTTATCTGTCAGAACCTTTCGTAAGGCATCACTTCCATTTGTTGGCGTAGTTTTCGCCACCGGACGCACGATATGAGGCTTCTTCGACTCTAAGGCATCCGTACCACCCGCCACACTGGGAGTGGTTTGAAACATCTGGCTCGTAGTTACGGAAGGAGCCTGACGATAAGATGCGGTGCCTTTGGATTTTGGATCCTTGTTCTCAATCCGACCAGTTGCCTTGTCGCCTGGCAACGCTTGAAATCCAATCGTGTCAGTGGCGCTAGACGTGTCTGATGATTTCGTCGCATCTACCTTACCACCACGCACCATTGGCTTGCGTAGCAGACGAACCGTTCCTGGTGCTTACTCTAACGTTTTAAGTGCCTTTTCACACGCGTTGATCATCGCTCGGTAATCAGCATATCGCTGATTTGGCTGTTTGGCCATGGCCGTCATAACAATCGTACGGGTCAAAGGATTTAAACTGCGGACGAGATCACCAGGATCAGGCACTGGCAGAGTTAAATGGCCAGTCATTATTACGGCAGGTGCATCCCCAGGGAATGGGAGTCGCCCAGTCAATAAATGGTACATCGTTGCGCCAACCGCATACATATCGGTATGGAAATCCATGGTTGATTCGCAACGAATTTGCTCCGGTGACATATAAGCTGGCGTACCCATGACGATACCAGTCAACGTTAGACGCTGATCTTCTGCATCTGTCGACTTAGCCAAACCAAAATCAATGATTTTGACGCGATCTTGTTGCTCCATAAACGAGCCTTCACGCTTACCTTTGCGCTGTTGCTCAATCAAGATATTCATCGGCTTAATATCGCGATGTATTAAACCCGTTTCGTTGTAAGCATGCGCAAGTCCACGCGCAATTTGCATTCCAATAGTTAAAACATCGGCTTCAAATAATGCCGAACGCTCGCGCAAAACCTCGGCTAAATTAGGCCCGGCAACATATTCCATGGCCAAAAACATTGGTGATTTATCAACTTCATAAGCAATCGCCCTGGCAATGTGTTGATGATCTAAGCTCATCAATACATCGATTTCACGCTTAAAACGAGCAATAAATCCCTCATCAGCAGCATTGCATTCCGTTATCAATTTAATCGCCGCCACTGCCCCAGTTTGCGAATGTTTTCCTAAATACACATCACCCATAGCACCGGCACCGATTTTCTTTTCGATGACGAAATCGCCTAATAATGTACCACTTAATGACCCGGCAGCCGGAGCCTTTCCGGTGGTCGCTGATTTTGCTGGTGGCTTAGAGTGATTCATGTGGAGCACGCAAAGTAATCCGCTCTGAAGCGGCTTCGGTTTGTTACCTGGTCGGTCACGATAGGGTGATAACGACCCAGCGTCATTAGAACACCGATACTTTGCAATACGAAATCATTACCTGACAAATATTATGGCTCATTTGGAATCATACACTACCCACCCAAAGCAATTTAGATTTTTTATTTAGTACAATAGTGCTCTATATTGGAGAAAAGGTCTGACCAATTACAGGATAATCCGCAATATAGGCCTGAAATCGACCTATTCTTTTGGCAATGGTTTGGACAATGGAGGATCAATCGCCAATGGAATCCCGCTGCGATAACTTTCATGAAAGGCGCGACGCTGCTTTTCCCGCTCACGACGCGCACGTTGGGCAGCTGACTCTTCTTTCGACATGCCAAAAACCAAAACTTCGGGATGTTCAGCAACCAGCGCTGCGGTTCGACTTAAATCTATGGCCGTATGATTGAGATCCTCGGCGAGAGCTTTGTTGACGAGTAATTGTCCAGCAACCCCTTCACCATTTTCCAATGCCGCCGCAATACGGTCGATGCGTTCAGCTAATTGACGGGCTGACAACAGCGTCGCGCTCACATCAGGTCCAACACGCTCAACAACGCTATTCGCGCTGACACCGACCTGATCGATAGTGCGCAATACAACACCTGCTTGATCACCAATTTTTACTAATTGATCATTCGCCGTTCCAATGAGGGCATCAACTTTACCCAAGGAAACATCCACTCGATATTCCAGCATCTTTATCGTTTTTATCGTTTCTCTGCTGAGTTCGTTTACGCTGAGGAGGGTGTCATTTAAGCTTTTTGTTTGTTCATCCAGGTGTTTCGCTAAACTTGCCCCATTTTCCGCCATATCAGCCGCATTTTTCATCAAGCGTTTTACATCATTACGGAATTCCGAATCCAATAAATCGCTGACGCCTGATAATATATTTTCTGCTTGCTGGCTTGCCTTATCTAAAAATCCACGCGACGCCTGAACTTCAGCCGAACCATCAAGTGGCAATGATCTTGCTTTAGGATCAACCGAGCCCGAAAAGGCAAAAAAACTATCGCCAAATATACCGCTTGAGGCGATCGTCAGTTTCGAATCTGATGGAATTTTGGTCTGTTCATTTATGCGCATCACCACTTGAATATTACCGCGTGGATCGCTCACCGCATTTAGACTCACGACCTCACCAACTCGAATACCGTCCACTGTGACGGGTGAATTAGGCCGTAATCCAGCCGCATCTCCTACATAAGCTTTGACCGTGTAAAATCGATCAAAGCGAATGCGATCGGTCATGAGCACCAAAACAACAGTTGAGACAATGCCGATAAGGATGAGCAGGCCGACCTTCAATTCGAGAGTAGACGTCGGACGCATGAGCGTGAACCCTAGCGAGATGCACTAGGTCCAGCAAGATGTCACGTCATCTGACCCAACATCCTCTAACCCTTTACAAGCTTGATCTTTTGATCTTTGGCTGTGCCATGCTGGCCATGACTTTTCAAAACTTCCTCCGGTGGTTACTTCCAAAAGATGATCATTTTTTCGACTACCTTGAGCAGCAAGCGGACATTGCCTGCAAGGCCGCTGCCGCACTTCAACAACTCGTTCGTGGCGCTTCAGTTGATGAGGTACGAGCCATCGTTGAAGACCTAGAGCGCGAAGGAGACACGGTTGCCTACCAAATGTTAGAGGCACTGGGGCGCACGTTTGTTACACCGATTCATCGCGAGGACTTACAGAAACTGTCTAAACGCACTGATGACATTACCGATTTATGTAACGCTTCCGCTAGCGCCTGTGTGTTATTTGGCGTCAATAAACCAACGCCACCGATGTGCGTTCTTATAGAAAATTTAGTCGCGAGCACGATTGAGTTGGCTGGCATCATGCCATACTTGCGCAAACACGATTATGATAAGGTGCGGGATGGAACGAAAAAAATTAAACAATTAGAAAAAGATAGTGACATCGTGTTTCGTGATGCCATCAGTAAATTATTTCACGATCCCACTATGGATGCCAAAGATATTTTACGGGAAAAAGAAGTGTTAGACGATCTAGAGAAAGCTGTGGATCGCTGTGAGCAAGTCGCCGATGCCTTAACCGCCGTTGCCGTGAAACATGCTTGAATTATTAATTCTCGTCGTCGTAACAGCGTTAATTTTCGACTTTATCAATGGCTTCCACGATGCGGCGAATGCCGTTGCCACCAGCGTATCGACGGGCGTCATGTCGGTACGTACCGCCGTCGTCGTCTCTGGAATATTCAACTTCTTTGGGGCTTTGGCCGGAACAGCCGTGGCTTCTTTTATTGCTAAAGGACTCGCTGATCCTGGGCAAATAACTCAACAGGTTGTCCTGGGTGCGCTTATAGGTGCAAGTATTTGGAATTTATTGACCTGGTGGTGGGGCTTACCGTCGAGTTCATCGCACGCCTTGGTTGGTGGTTTAGCAGGAGCAGTAGTTGCCCATGCTGGAATTGGCGCATTTTATTGGAGTTCTTTAGTGCAAAAAGTATTAATCCCGCTAGTTGCGTCACCGATTATCGGGTTAATAACAGCATTTACACTCATGATTATTTCGTTGTGGATCGTGCGACGCATGCATCCGAATTCGGTGCATATCGGGTCACGTTATTTGCAGTTAGTTTCCTCTTGTACGTTATCCTTTGCTCACGGATCGAACGACGCACAAAAGGCCATGGGAATTATTACTCTCGCACTGTTGTCCGGAGTCGCAGCCGGTATCGCGATGCCGGAGTGGGCCATTCCGAGCAACGAAAAAGTCATACCGGCATGGGTGCAGCCGCTCTATGATTTCCTGCCTACCTGGTTGTACTGGATGTTACCGCATGCCACTAATATTCCGACGTGGGTTATTATTTCATGCGCATTAGCAATGTGTTTCGGCACCATGGCGGGTGGAAAAAAAATTATCAAAACGATGGGGACGAAAATTATTAAAATTAATCCACTGCAGGGGTTCGCTGCCCAAACCAGTGGAACCGCCGTGATATTGGCCGCAACAACGGTGGGGATTCCCGTGTCCACGACGCACTGCATCACTTCCAGCGTTATGGGCGCCGGAGCAACCAAGGGTTTAGCCGCCGTTCGTTGGGGCACCGCTGTTAATATATTAGTCGCCTGGATCCTTACGCTGCCGGCTAGTGCTATCGTTGCTTATGGTTGCACCATACTCATGGAATTTTGCTTCGGCAGATAAAGTTAGCGTTATTCTCACACTTACGCTTTTAAATTATAATTTTTGTAATCGACTTGAGAACATTACCTAATGATCTTGCTACTGAATGACTATTTAGGCGCTCTCATATAGACCACGCCTAAAGGCGGTAAGGTCACACGTAGAGTTGCGGGAAATATGCCACGTTCTTCTCGGGTGGCTTCAATTATACTGGAATTCACCACGCCACTGCCGCCAAATCGGCTTTCATCTGAATCCAAAAGTGTCGTCCATTTGCCCGCCTTCGGCACTCCCAAGGGATAAGTATGACGCGGAATAGGCGTGAAATTACACACCACCAAGACATCTGGTGCCCCAGGGGCTTTGCGTAAAAAAGCCAGCACTGATTCCTGACGATTTTCGCAATCAACCCATTGGAAACCATCGCGGTGATCATCGCGCATGTGAAGTGCAGGTTCAGTCACATACATTTTTAATGCCATGGATAAGAAGACGCCAAGCCCCGCACGCAGCGGCTCTTTTGCTTCTTCCCAATCGACAGACCGCTGCCATCCCCATTCACGTCCCTGTCCGAATTCGGCTCCTTGGAATAATAAAGGACGCCCTGGGACCGCGACTTGGTAGCCATACAGCAAACGTAATTGCGCAATACGACGCCACCAATCGCCACTCATTTTATCAACTAATGACTTTTTCCCATGCACGACTTCATCATGACTCAGTGGTAACACCCACTTGTCATCGTAAGCATACCATTGATGAAAAGTAATCGCTTCATGAATTCCAGGACGCATGAGCGGATCGACAGCGAGATAGCGTAAGGTGTCATGCATCCATCCCATATTCCATTTTAGATCGAAACCCAAACCTTGCATCTCGGTTGGCGCAGTCACTCCCTGCCACGCAGTGCTTTCTTCGGCAATCATCAAAACTCCAGCACATTCACGATGCACCGTGCTGGTTAATTCCTGTAAAAAGCTAACCGCTTCCAAATTGGCAATTCCACCCGCTTCATTTGCAACCCAATCGCCTTCTTCGCGATCATAATTACGATACAGCATCGACGAAACGGCATCCACGCGCAGCGCATCAATGTGAAAACGGCGAATCCAATGCAGTGCCGCGCCAATCAAAAAATTACGCACTTCTGGACGTCGGAAATTAAACACATGCGTACCCCAGGTACGATGTTCACCCTCCCGTGGATCTTCATATTCAAAGCACTGGGTGCCATCAAATCGCGCCAATGAAAAATCGTCTTTAGGGAAATGTCCTGGAACAAAATCGACAATAACGCCAATTCCAGCTTTGTGACAACGATTCACAAACCAACGCAAATCGTCACTGGATCCATGTCTGCTATTGGGCGCATATTGCCCCGTTACCTGATACCCCCATGACCCTTCATACGGGTGTTGAGCGACCGGCAGCAATTCGATATGAGTAAAATTAAATCGCTGACAGTGAGCAATTAATTCTTCCGCCAGTGCGCGATACGTCGGCCAAGTATCACCTGGTTCTGGACCACGTTTCCAGCTACCTAAATGACATTCATAAACCGACATCGGACGTTCCATATGCGGCTTCGTACGCCGTTCCACCATCCAGGCGCTATCGTCCCAGGCAAACATATCAGATGAAGGCACTACGCTCGCGGTCGCGGGTGGTTGTTCTGCTTCCCAGGCAAATGGATCCGCTTTAATACGCAATTCACCGCTTGGTGTGCGGATTTCAAATTTGTAATGCATGCCCGGAGTGACATCCGGAATAAATATTTCCCACACACCATATGGGCGTCGAGGCCGCATTACATGCCAACGACCATCATAGCTATTCCAATCACCAATGACGGAAACTCGCTCAGCATTCGGCGCCCACACAGCAAAGCGAACCCCTGCTACGCCATCAACGTCGGCATGATGTGCACCCAACACATCACCCACATGCAAATGATGACCCGCTTGAAAGAGACCGAGATCAAAATCTGAAATTTGCTGCCAAAAGCTGTACACATCACGTACGGTATGACGTTTTTCACTTCCGTGATAACGCACCGCTAATTCATATGCAAAAGGTTGGTCCGCCCAAGGCACCCGTGCTTCGAACAATCCCTCAGCTCGACAAGTCAAAACGACCGCAGAACCACCTTTACGCGGCAATACGGTAACTTCGGCGGCGTTTCGTAATAATATACGCGCCCACATTCCGTCAGTTTCACGGTGAACACCTAAAATACTGAACAGATCCGGGATCCGCGCATTCATTAACGCGGCAACCATTTCAGGGCTTAACGACATGCGAATTCACCGCTCACGAATCGTTACCTATCTCCAAGATTTGCTTAACCGAATCTAAATCATCTAACAACGCAGCACATCCACGAGCAACACACGTCATCGGATCCTGCGCGACGCGCACTGGCAACCCCGTCTCACGAGCTAGTAATTCTGCTAATCCCTTTAATAAACTTGTTCCCCCGGCCATACAAATTCCGCGCTCCATTAAATCAGCGGCTAATTCTGGCTGAGTTCGTTCTAATACCATTTTGACTGAATTAACAATCGACATTAATTGCGGTTTCATCGCTTCATGAATTTCATTTGCCGTTACTTCAATTGCACGCGGCATCCCCGTACGCATATCGCGACCACGAATAGACATGCGAATTTCTTCGGCTGGTGCAAGGGCGCAACCAATTTGATGCTTCACTTGTTCAGCCGTGTTTTCTCCAACCACCACATTATATTCGGTCTTCAAATATTTCACAATCGACATGGATAATTCATCGCCCGCGATGCGAACTGACTCGCTAGCAACAATTCCACCTAATGAAATTACCGCGACCTCGGTCGTACCACCGCCAATATCAACAATCATTGAACCCACAGGATCAGCGAAAGGCAAACCTGCGCCAATCGCTGAAGCCATTGGTTCTGGAATTAAAAATACCTGACGTGCGCCGGCATTAATTGCTGAATTCGTAACGGCACGTTTTTCAACTTCATTAATACCCGAAGGTACGGCGATTACCACACGTGGGCGGAATGGACCGCGTCGGCCATGAGTACGACGAATAAAATAACGCAGCATCGCCTCTGTAATTTCGAAATCGGCAATGACACCATCTTTCATCGGGCGAACCACTTCAATATTACCCGGATTTTTCCCCAGCATAATCTTCGCCGCTTCACCAACGGCATTTCCATCCATCAATACTTCTTTGGTGCCCTTTTTGACCGCAACAACACTTGGCTCAGAAATAACGACTCCACGTCCTTGAACGGCTACCAGTGTATTCGCCGTCCCTAGGTCTATACCTAGGTCAAAACTGAACATTCCCATAAAGCGATCAAGCCAGCTCATGAAGGGCTGGACGTTAGAGCGACAAAATTCGGGCGCAACAGCACGACCGCATGTTTGCCATAAGCCGTCCCATGCTCAGTGCTTCAGCTTCCGGATGTCCCTGTCATTTTTGCGAGGTCAAACCGGTAGGGAAACTATGTCGACTCGGTGTATAAGCTTAGGCAGGAGTTTCCCTCCGCGCATACCGGCTGTGAGGTATGAATACCCATCTGTAAACAAGCCCTCTGCACGGATGCTCGGGTACGGCTAAAGAAAGCCCGTATGGCCACTATCAGTATCCAACGCATCCGATTCGACCGCCGAACGAAATTTATCCGTTTAAGCCTTTGTCGATCCGAACG
>SYDV01000314.1 GCA_005801395.1 Planctomycetia bacterium
AGGTTCGCCCGCGCCATAGTATTCTTTTTTGCGCCATTTGGCTTGCGGGTCGACGGTCGAAATATCGATGAATTCACCGGTATCGCGCGTTGCCTTAAACTTGTCGGCATCGGGTTCGACCGAGAATTTTGCAACACTAGAGGCAAAGTTAGTCCAACCATTGTCATCCAAACCACGCAGCACATTGCCCGCGTAATCTTTGGTATCAGTCGGATGCGGCATAAGAATCATGAAGTAGTAAGGCAGGATGAACAATCCGGCGACCACCACGGTCAACGCCATAACGACGACCCACGCCCATTGGGTTTTCACTTCTTCGACACCACGACTGCGCGCAGAACGCACGCTGCGGCGCGATGCGGTTCCGGCTGGGCCTGAATCGGCTTGTGACGTGGCAAATTCAACTGGGCCAGTGGTGCCACCAACCGCCGTTTCGTCGACGGCCGTCATGACTGCCGTGTTCGAATCGGTGAAACTTAAACCGGACGTCGCCCGCGTTTTGTCATAATTGAGGTCTTTGGTGTTGCCGTCATCGAAGCTGACCACTTCTAGGTCGTCACCAAAGGTGATCGATTCCGAGGCGCTGCCGCTCGCATCTTTGCGCGGTTGGATGATGGTTTCCGAGGCATCGTCGACCACTTTACCGAGGTCGATAGACATCTCATCGCTGTCACCGGTCAGCACGATCGTGCCGTCGTCTTCGCCTTTGATCTTCATCACGTCGTCAACATTGAGCATGAGTTTACCAGCCACGCGTTGGGCGCGGATGGAGCCACCATTAATGTAACCATTCAGGGTTGCATCATCGCAACCCAATTGATTTTTGGCTTCTTTTGCGTCAATCATGTCCGCCATGGCAAGTCTCCAGATGGGCTTTTAAAACCCTAAACTCAACCCGTGAATGGGGCCAAGTGAGGCGCAGAGCGTAGGAACACGTGGTGGTGACAACAGCGAACCACTCCCTGTCGGTGTACCTCCGGTTCATACACTACCGCTATCCACTGACCGACCGCCGAATCCCGCTCTTATTGGCCGGTAAAGCGCTCTTCTGGACGGCGTAACCAAGCCATTTCATCAGCATCAAACCCCGCTTTTTGCCGCCCTGGGTCATCTAACGGAGTCGGTCCAGGTACTTGCCCAGGAAAAAGGCGGGCCACGACCGTCTGGAAATGACGCACCGGATCGAGTCCCTGCTGCGTGCACCACCACCGATGCCAACGGGTGCCAATATCGACATGGGTAATTTCATCGTGGTAAATAACCGACAGCACCGCATGGGCTGGCGGATCCATAGTCACTAAGCGTGGCAATAATTCTGCCGATACGTCCAGACCACGCGCTTCCAAAAACCGTGGGATGGCCACCAAATGTTCACCCAAATCAAGGCACGCGCGAGTGGTGTCCCATAAGCGATAATGCACGCCAGCGCTACCCAATGGAATTGCGCGGCGAGTTAATTCCGCTTCCAACAATTGTGCATGTCGGGCTTCATCGCGCGCAATGCGCATAAAGTCGGTATGAAATGCCTGTGGCGCACCTGATCCACGTAAGCACCCAACCACCGCAAGGTCAATTGCCGATAATTCAATATTATGAATGGCCAATAAAAATCGCTGGCGTGTTGGCTCGTGGGACAACGTTCGGCGGCGACGCGGCTGCGGGATGCTTTCCTGCCACTGTGCAGGACGCCCTGGGCGATCTGGCAAGCGAGGCATTTCCCAAATAGTTCCGTCAGGCGGCAAATTCACTCGTTCAAGCGCCGCTTGTTTGTCGATTGCTGTGGGCGCGGCAATCACCGCCAACCATGCTGCAACGGTGGCTTCACCATCTGACATCAGCGCACCGTCATGCCACGCCGCTGTAATTCTTCGCGCACCAAATAACGCAGGCGCTCTAAATCAATGGCTTGTCCTGGGCATGCGGTAATTTTCCCAGGTACATCTTTATGTCCAATAATACGACCAACTGACAGCGTCGGTGTATGGTCAATTAATTGGGCACATAATTCGACCAATCGTCGCTCAACATACGGATCTACGGGTTCGTTGTCATAATTACCAATAACACATACGCCGACACCATCCGTATTATATATTTTTTGCTGAGGTAATGCTCCGGCATGTGCGCCGTGTTGTTGTAATCGCCAACGGAATGTGCCTTCAATGCGTCCCAACGGCATGTCGACACCGTTACCTAAAACAAAATGATAACCAATGCCATCCCAACCGCGTTGGTTGAGATGTTCATGATCAATAATTTGCGCATTTCCACGACGACTCGCGCTGTGATGAATGACAATCCAACGCCACGGATGAATCGCCGTCGATTGCGGCGGAGCAATGCTGTCCCACACCAACGGCTCAGCACTTGGTTTTATTGGACGCGACACTGCCCACACCAATACGCCAATCATGACGCCGACGGCAATAACTGCGATCACCCGTATGCCACGTTCAGGTGGCGGCGCTTGCTCAGCCGGAATCGCGGCGAGACGCAAGGTCGTCTGACGCCCAGTACCACGCTCGTGCGTACTATTCGCTTCCCCTGTTGGTGGCGCTGATTCGTTGCTCGTCATTCGAATACGGTCATCAATAATTGCTGCATTCAGTCAATGATCATCGATCTATAAACACGGCCACATCACTGACAGGCAATATATTGCCATCCGCTAAGCGGCGAGCACGCAACGCTAAGCGCCAATAAGGGCGCACCGGATAGGACATGGATTTCGCATGTTCCACCAAGCGTCGATGGGTATGCGCTAAATCCCGAATAGGACCGTTGTGCGGCAACGATAACGCGTACAGGCTACGATAATCTTCAATGCTTAATCCAGGTATCGTCGTTGGTTGACCCGTTACTGAGATACCAACCTGACAGTCCCATGTCGTAGGTGCCGCGTCCGCTGGTGGCAAACTAAACCACACGGTTGCAGCGCCATAAGGGATTAATGCAGAGCCCGTTAATTTATCACGCACCTGCTGCACCAGTGCGAGGGCATTAACAGGATAACCCTGACTCGGTGCCGACACCAAACGCAGATTACCTTCACGCTTCAACAACGGTTCAACCACGGTATTCCCCAAAGGGCGGCCACTACATGGCGACTAACGAGACAGGCAAGAGCGACTCAGGCGCTCATTCGTTACCGCCAAGACCGTATTAGGCTCTTCGATTGGCTAATACAGAACGCACTTCCACGGTTACGTCATAGACGGGTAAAATAAAAACAACCCAAACGCACCGCCCAAGGCAGGTCGGCTGGGTCTTGCCTTATCATGATTGTCAGCATGCTGCCGCCAGCAAACGGGTTCAACAGAGCTGCGAGACGTCACCGCAGCACCCATAAGACTAGTCAAACAAGCAGAACAGAGCACCGGAATCGGTCGCCTAAACTGGATAAGATGAGTGTAATGATGCGTGGAATGACAAGTGGATGTGATGGTAATGGATGCCAAATGCCTGTGCCAAAGTTAATCGTAACTGGCCAGCAAGCGATCCGACTTCACTCCTTCAATCAACTAAATAATCAAGCAAACGTCCAGGTCATCGGTGATCGGTTCGTTCATAACTTTTCGTCTTTCATCACCACCGGCGCCATTTCGGCGCCATTTTAACCCCCACTAGCGAGGAATATCCAGTGGCTACTACCGGTACTGTCGTCCGTTTTGATCGTCGTCGCGGCTATGGCTTTGTGCAGCCTGACGATGGCGGCGAAGACGTTTTCGTTCACCAAAATAATATCAACATGGAAGGCTTCCGCTTCCTCCAAGTCAGCGAACGTGTGTCGTACGAATTGGAAGTTGGCGAAAAGGGCATGAAAGCCGTTGGCGTCGCATTGCTTGAACCACGTGCACCGCGCCCAAATCGCGATGACGAATACGGTGAAGAATTCAATGACCAACAAGCACAGGACGACCGCGATGACCGCGACGCTCCTCGTCAACGCGAACCACGCGAACCGCGCGAACCACGCGCTCCTAAAGCCCGTCGTGCCAACCACAGCGACGATAACGGTCTTTTGGACAAGTTACGTCGTAAGCAAGAACGCCTGATCAGCTTGCTGGTCGAAAAAGGTGTACTCGCACCAGGTGAAATCGACGGCCTTGAAGCAGCAGCTGCACCAGCAGCCGGAGCACAGGCCTAAGACTAAGCCGATTAAGGCCCTTAATCTTCCTGTCATCTCATTCCTACAGGTTGATACTTTACACGACTCGCAGTCTCTACTGCGAGTCGTGTTTTTTTGAGGTATGCTGTTCACCGGTCTACCTCCCGCTATTCGCCGGAGGCATCGCACATCAGCGCAGCGCGAATCTTGCGCTTCTGCTAGCCCCCTCCAAGGTGAACTCACCATGCCAAGCAACGAACTGACCCAAGTCATCATTTTCGGCGCATCGGGCGATCTCACCGCCCGCAAGTTGGTACCGGCACTCTTTGCCGCCCACCGCGAACAATTTTTTCCTGGTCGTTTCCAATTGATTGGCGTAGCCCGCCGTCCGTGGGACGACGCCGGCTATCGCGAAGTGTTAGATAAAACTGCTGCCAAAACCAAAGACCACGACGAAGCGAAATGGAAGGATTTTTTAGGTCTCACCAGCTACGTTCAAACGCATCTCGATACCAGCGACGACTACATCAATTTAAATAAACGCTTAGATCAGATCGCCGGTGGCCCGGCCAATCGCGTCTTCTATCTCGCCGTCAAACCGGATCTCTTCTTGCCCTCGGTCAGTAATTTACACGCCGCTGGCATGTTAGATCAATCGACTGGATTAAATCGCCGATTAGTCGTCGAGAAACCATTCGGCACGGATTCGGCCAGTGCTAAACATTTAAATACCGAATTGCTAAAATTAATTGATGAGAACCAACTCTACCGCATCGATCATTACCTGGGTAAAGAAACCGTCCAAAATCTCTTAGTCTTCCGCTTTCGCAATGCGTTCTTTGAACCGCTGTGGAATCAGAAATATATTGAATTGGTGCAAATTACCGTGGGTGAAACCGTCGGCATGGAAGGTGGCCGCGGCGGATATTACGACACCTCGGGCGCCATCCGCGATATTTTACAAAACCATTTATTGCAATTAGTTGCTCTCGTGGCGATGGAACCACCTGCCACGCTCAAATCTAAATCGATTCGCGATGAAAAAGTAAAAGTCCTGCATAGTCTGCGTCCGCC
>SYDV01000025.1 GCA_005801395.1 Planctomycetia bacterium
GTGCGGTTTTTTTCACGTTCATCCGCGCCCTGTAAATAGACAGAACTGAGCATGATGTGTCGCAGCAGTGGTTTCAGTCGCCAGCCACCGGCAATAAATTCTGTGGCTAAATAATCGAGTAATTCAGGATGAGTCGGACGCTCACCTTGTAAGCCAAAATCATTGGGTGTCGTAACTAGCCCACTGCCGAAAAGGTTTTTCCACACGCGATTAACCATCACGCGAGCAAGTAATCGTCCGGCACCAGCATCCGCATCGGTAAGCCAGCGACCCAGTCCCACGCGGGGATCAAGGTCAGTTTTCTGTTGCCAACGATCTGGGCTGCCATCTTCAAGCACTTGGAAATAGCCCGGAGTACTCTTGATATCTTTGTTGTCGACTTCACCTCGACGTAGTAAATAAACATCTTGGCCACCCGTTTTAGTGGAATAAATTGGAATGAGATCGGGTTTCGGTCGTTGACGATCGTGCTCACGTAGTGCCGCTACCAGTTTCGCACTGGCTTGGTCGAAGCGGGTAAACCAATGACGCATTTGCACGGATTCTTTTTCCGGAAATTTTCCGTCACCATTTTCGAGGAGAGATGTAATCTCACTCAAATTTTGCACCGTTACAGCATCGTTGAGTGTTGGGATGACCTGAGACGACGTAGGTTCTGTGACAGGCATTGGCGTAGTCGTCTGTGGCGAATCAGTGACTTTGATTGGTTCAGTAGCGAAAGAGAGACGCAGGTTGCCAACACCAAAATGATCGAAGGTCAGTTGAAATTCGAGTTCGGTACCACCGACAAAGCCGATTGCGGCTCCATCAATAATAAAAGTCGCGGCGTGGTCCTGACCCATTTTCGGTGCAACTCCCCAACCTGAATCAGGGCTATTGTCTAAGACGGCGCTTAGCGGGTAACCTTTTTGCTCAAAAGTCGCAACGCCAGCTTTCAAGGCGATGGTGATCGGTTTCGTTTTGATGGCGGTATCGTGTGGTCGAGCAATAATTTTGAGATTGCCGAGAACAAAATTGCCGTTGTCCGAAAGTCCTGGACCCTTTTTGGGTAAATCTGGTCCCGTAAAAACATCGACGCGGAAGGCAATTAATCCGCGTTGATTGGTCAGCGCCTTGATTGTGTAAACATCTTTTTTCTCGCGCTTTCCAGATTTAATTACATGTCCATTTTCGTCGACGTTGAGCGTAGCGCTACGTGCAGAGACGTTCATGGGCGTAAGCGATTGCCAGGGTGTTTGAGCCGTTTTTTGTGACCACAGCTTGGGCAGGTCGTCTTTTTGCCACTGCGAAAAACGAGGCAAGAAATCACGTTCTTCGAATTCTTTTAGTGCTGCGCGTAGTGGTTGGCCACGCAGGTCATGTTCTGCCAGTAAACGTGCGCTTTCGGTTGCATTACGGTCAAACTTGAGCTCTTCGTGTTCGGTTTTTGCTAAAGCTGCGGCCATGGCGTAATAATCGCGCTGCGGCAAAGGATCAAATTTATGATCGTGGCAGCGCGCACAGCCAATGGTTAAACCGAGCATGGAACTGCCAATGGTAGAAACCATGTCGTCAAGCTGGTCGTAACGAATGCGCTCTTTCGTTTTAACCGTAATTTGTCCAGGGTAAGGTCCAGCGACTAAAAAACCGGTAGCGCTGACACCGTCGAAATCGCCTGGCTTTAATTTGTCACCGGCAATTTGTTCGCGAATAAATTGATCATATGGTAGATCGGAATTGAGCGCACGAATCACCCAATCACGATAGTGATAAGCACCTGGTCGATAGGCGTCGAATTCATATCCGTTACTTTCTGCGTAACGCACCGTATCTAGCCAATGGCGACTCCAACGTTCACCAAAAGCGGGATTGGCCAACAGTCGGTCGATCAGTTGAGCGTAGGCATTCGGTGATTTATCAGCGATGAAATTGTCGACGTCAGTTGCGCTAGGCGGTAAACCGAGCAAGGCAAAAGTAGCGCGACGAATCAATTTTTCATGGCTGACCAAGGAGCTGGGCGTCACGCCAACGGCTTCCTGACGAGCGAGAATAAAACGATCAATGGGGGTTCGTGCCCAATCGCCATTGCGGACTTCGGGTGGTTTGGTGTTCATCAAGGGCGTGAAAGCCCAGTGCTGACGACCTTTTACCAAATCTATTTCTGCTTTTGGTATTGGCGCTGATCCAGTGCGTGGATCGGGTGCGCCCATGGCGATCCAGGTAGCGAAGTCAGCAATCACCGCTTCAGGCAATTTATTTTTTGGCGGCATTTCAATATCGGGATCTTCCCAATGTAATGCCGTCATTAGTAAACTTTTTTTCGCATTGCCAGGAATAATGGCTGGACCCGTATCGCCGCCGGTCAAGACACCAGCGCGACTGTCGAGGTATAATCCACCTTTTAATTTTTTATTTTCGAGAGCTTCAGCAGAATGACATTTGTAGCAGTGCTCAACTAAGACCGGACGAATTTTGCTTTCAAAGAATGCGACCTGTTCAGCATTCGGTGCTGATTCTTCTGCGCAGGCCAAAGACAGCGTTAAGCCAAGTAAGGTCAAAAATAACGGTTCACGAACCCGTGCACCAATGCCGACGGCATGAATGGATTGTTGAATCGATGTCATCTTCATTGCTCTTTTATGTTTTGGTGTGTGGCCATGAATGAGCGTGATGGACGTTGCTTCCGTGTTCATCAGGGTCGGTTTTTGTCGTTTCCACCAGTAAAATGACAGTGAGTTCATATGGGATTTTTTTTATTCGTTTCGATACATGATAAAGCGGTCATTATCTGGCAAATATACGTACGGAGAGCGGTTATGGCGCGTTGTATATTACTTTGATGACAATCAAACCGTTTCCAAAAAGTACAAAAAAAATAAACGGAGCCTGCATCGAAGTACAAAAATGACGTCACAATAGCACGATAGGGTACTGTCAGAAGGTTGAACCAGCAAAGCTGATCTAGGTGCGAATTTACGACCTTTGCTTGAACAGGGGTCGTGGAGTGAACTTTATTTGAGAATGGACCTAGACAAGGTTGTGAACTGTTGGTCGTTTAGACACCGACTTCAGATGAGAGTTCTTCGAGTCTCACGCTAATAAACTATTACGTACGTCCATCATTCGTTTGGCGACTGCGCGATTGGTGACGCGCTTTGCCGCATCAGTTAATGCATTGGCGAGCGGTAATTTTTGATCTGGTGGGCAATCGGGGATGGCTTGTAATAACGGCATTTCCACCGCTTCCCACAACGCTGAAATGGTGGCGTTATTACCGCGCTCAGCAAATTGTTGGAAAATCTCGGTGGCAATAAGACAACGCACGGCACCTTTTGCGCCGAGTATGGTTTGCACCGTGCGCGACATCGTGTCATTACCTTTAATGACACGCATCACTAACATGCTGATGACAATGGCGCCAATTGCGAGAATTAGCATTTTTATCATACAAAAGACCTCGAATTGATGTCGGTTTTATCCGCAGAACTCTGGTTATTTACGTATTGGAATTGGCGTTGTTGTCGGAGTGGTTGGTTGGGTTTGTGTCGGTAACGGTAAAACATTATTTCCAAGAATCGTGCCTGCGAGCGCATCGCTTAACGATCCGCTACTCACCATAACCTGTGGTGTGATTTGAATTTTACCTTCGGCTACCAATTTGATCAATTCCAGTTGCGTGACTCCCTGTGGGCCGATGGCGCCAGCTAAGGCGGTGTAGGCCTCCTTTTTCGCTTCAGCTGTAATTTTGATGTAACTAGCTTCGCCTTTGGCTTCGGCTTCACGAGCGAGCGCTTGCTGTTCTGAGACTTTTACTTTGTAAGTAGCACTGGCTAAATTGCGTTGCTGTTCGGCTTCTTCCTGAGCTTTAATGTACGTCGCACGAGCTTGTTCTGCGCGCATTTTTTCTGCGTAAGTTTGTTGTTCATTCACCGCGACTTCGCGATCGGTTTGGGTCGCTAATAAATGTTTACCAGCTTCACTTTGATCAAGATCAATATTGCCGATGAAAATGCCTTCACTGGCTAATTTATATTTTTGTAATTCTTGGCGCATACGGGCCGTGGCCGAAGATTCGACTTGGGTGCGACTGTTGACGAATTGTAGCGCATTCATGCTCTCTGCGACATTGCGAAAAATAGCGCGTACCAATGGCAGAATAACTTTTGATTCCAAGATCGATAAGGCTTCATCTTCTTGATCGTCTTTGACGACTTTGTCAGGATCAGCTAATAAGGCGACTAAATAGGGCGCATCTTCAGCAGAAACTGAGACGGACACACGAACGTCGACGGGAAAAGTAAAACCGTCTTTTGAGCGAACTTTAATGGCCCATTGTTTTTCTTGGTAGGTATAAACGCGATTGGTGGTTTGAACTTTAACCACTTGATAGGCATCAGGGTGCATATTGTAGGCACCAGGTGGCAGAGCTGATTTCCAAATGCCTTGAAATCCATTTGGCACCAAAGCCGTGCCATTAATAACGGGTAAAATTTCTCCGTCTTTTGGTTCATAGCGTAAGCCAGCGTTGGCTTTAATTACGGCCACTTCACCGACGCCAAC
>SYDV01000315.1 GCA_005801395.1 Planctomycetia bacterium
CAATTCGTGGTGGAACCGCGCTGCGAAGCACTGGCTCAATAGCGGTGATAATATCGACCAAATTAAATTGCATCACGGTGGCATCGCGACCCTTACCAAAATTTAATAAGCGTTTGACCAACACACCTGCTCGCGAGGCGGCATCCAAAACGACACTCGCTCGATGACGGACCTGTTCATTCGGAACGTTTGGTCGTAGTAACATTTCCGTCTGACCAATCATGGTGGTCAATAAATTGTTAAAATCATGGCCAATAACACAGGCCATGCGGCCAAGCGCTTCCATTTTTTGATTGTTACGTTCCATCGCTTCACGTTCACGCAAGGCACGCTCTGCAGCAAGACGATCTTGGCGTTCATAATAGAGACCACTGATTAAAGCAACCTGGGTAGCAAAAGCACGGTCACTATCACTCCACTCACGCGGGCCGCCAACATGCTCAAAACACAATACGCCAACGGCTTTGCCGCCGCGCCAAATCGGCGCATCTAACATGGAACCGATACCCAAAGGCTTAAGATACGATGCGCTAAAACACGCGGTCGCTGGATGCGTATGCGCATTGTTGGCTGGTATCACAACTGAATGATCTAATTCGCTAAAATAACTTGGGAAATCCTTACGTAATAAAGTTAATCCCTGCGAATGTTTGGGGCCTACTTCGAATAAATCCTGACAAATAATCGCATCTTGTATCGAATCACGCAGCCAGATAGACGCACGAGCCACCTGTAATCCCGAGGCTGCCAATTCCGTAATACGTTTTAAAATATCGGAACTGTCTGTCCCATCCTCTGCAATTGAGAGATGCACCAAGCTTACCAACACCTGTTGCGCAGAAGATTCTAGAATAACTGGGTAAACAGAATTAGGCATTATCTTGTTTCAATGACACAAAATCTCTTCAATCGCAAGCCCCACTTTTAGGCTGTCGACGTTTGTAATGGCATCAGGTAGATCCACTCTTGAAAGAAGTGATTAGCCGTGCAGCAAATCAAGCGATTGCCACTACTTACGCACTGTTACTCCCAGCTTAATCGCTGTTTATCGGCTAACAGCCGTTCACGCAGGGCTGGGTAATTCACCGCCTGCACGCTCGTTCCACCATCAATGGCCATAACAGCGGCTGTGGCTGCCGATTGACCAAGTATCAAGAAGACCGGTTCCATGCGAATGCTACCAAAGGCCATGTGTGAACTCGATATTGCAACCGAGACGAGCAAGTTCGCACACTCACTTTCCTTAGGGACAATCGAACGATAACTAATGGGATATGGTTGTTTGATACCGACTTCGACATTCCCTTCGGCCATCACTTTTCCGTCCATCACCACGCGCGAGGTATGATGCGAATCCATCGTGTAGCTACCCAAGCCAACACTGTCAGCAGCAACCCGTTGACTGCTACAATCGGCCTGAGTCATAACATAATCTGACACCATGCGCCGACCTTCACGCACATATAAATCATGTGGCCAGCCCTCAGTTTCTTCGAATTGATCTTTTGGCAAACCAAACGAGCTAACTTTTTCGCGTATTTCCTGGGCGACTTCGCTATCATTCGCCAGAAACCACATCATACCTTGCTGATACGTGACGTGGTCCTGAAATATTTTTTCACGCGTTTCATAATCGGCTTCCGGCCAAGCATTGCTGCCGCCAATATAATCTATCGAAACTGGGCCAGCATTATTACAATCACCAATATTTAATTTAATCGGTCCCGTTGCGTAGGTCCACGACCATTTAAAGTCCGGTTTGGTCGTCATATATCGCAGCAACAAAGCGTAGTCATCACGATTATAGTTAGCTGGTTTTGGAAATTGACGACCATCCACTGCTTTCACTAACCACATGCGAAAACAATAGGCCTGGATTAATTTATCGCCGGTTCCTGGTTTTGGTAACGGCTCAGAGGAAATCCCAGGCAACAATCCACTAGTCGGATCACCAATTATTTTATAAGGATCCACGTCAAAACGAAACTGGTGATTTTTAGCTAGATACGAACCATTAATAGTTTCCTTATAAATAGAATTATCTTCGCGTCCAACATGATACGAAACACCTGCCCGCGCCAATAAATAACCTTCATAGGTGCCGTCAATAAATTGCTTGGCCTCAATGCGATTCCCATTTTCAAACACTAACGCGGTGATGCGGTTGCCGTTCTTCTCAGCCGACGCCAAACGATATTCATAAAATACCGGAACCTGCGCTTCTTCTAACATCGCACGAAAGGTTCGTTCAGCATCAGCAGAAGGAAAACCGCTCCATTTGCCCATGCGATTTAGAAATTCCACCGCCATACCACCAATGGATTCTTTTTTTCCTAAATCCACTGCCGTTAATCCCGATGAGGTTAATCCACCCACATGGCGACGAAAAACTGCCAAGGCCGTCGTTTTCCCCATGCGCCGCGCTTGAATTGCCGCACCGATACCACCCGGCGTGCCACCATAGACACACACATCCACCACGGTGGTTATTGGCGCAGCAGCGAGGGGTAATTTATAATAATGATGTAACCCAGGATTCGGCGAGGTCGGCTCAACAGCGTTCGACGTCGGACAACAAAAAATTGTCGAAGATAAAGTAGTAAAAAGCACGTTGAAAACGGTCGTTTTAAAAAGGCGCATAGGACAATCTCACAGGCTAAGGATGGCTAAAAGCTATCCCGCACTGTACTTTACGATCAACGGCGAGCGTGGGACTTTCCGCTAACTCTATGGCTGAATCCGCTAGGTCACGACAACCGAATCACGACATTAAAAATCAAACTGATCAATGTTATCCTTGGTAAAAACCAATAAATTATTGAGCAAAACCTGGTCCCCAACGACTGGCTTTTTACCCAGCTTGCCAGCGTCAAATTCCGTTACTCCAGCTTTGAGCGTACCATCAACAACGGCTTTCGCCGCCAGCACGGTGAGAAAACCTAATTCTTTGGTATTCCATAAAACGACGGATTTGACCGTGCCATCTTTGACATAATTCTTCATTGCGTTCGGCGTGGATAAACCAGTGATTTGAACTTGGCCACTCTTTCCTGCTTGTTTCACAGCTTCTGCGGCACCTGGGAAAGCGACCGAACTGATACCAAAAATACCTTTTAAATCAGGATAGGCTTTCATTAAATCTTGAGCCACTTGGAATGCGATTTTTTGATCTTCGTTACATGGTTTAATAGCTACTAATTCGACCTTGGGATATTTATCGGCTAATCGCGCTTTCATCGCATCAATCCAAGAATTTTGATTCGCAGCGGTTAATGTTGCGGTCACAATAGCAACCTGTCCTGCTGACGTGCCCATATCTTTCACTAAAGCATCAACCATCGCTTCACCGATTTGTTGTGAGGTAGCTTGATTAATAAAAAACGAGCGCGTGTCCTGCGCCGCATCGGCATCCCAGGTAATTATTTTTATGCCTTTGGCTTGCGCTGCTTTCATCGCTGGTGCCAAAACACTTGGATCATTTGGCGACACGGCGATCACGTCGACCCCTTTCAGCGTCCACTTCTCAATCATTGATGCGGCTTTTTCTGGCGAACCATCCGTTGGACCATCATAAATCACCGTAACATTGCCTAACGCCTGAGCAGCTTCCTCAGCGCCTTCGGCACAAGAAGTAAAATAGGCGATGCCCTTTTTCTTTGGTAATAATGCAATGGTTATCGAAGAACCTTCTTTAACCGTCACCGACGTCGTTGCTGTGGTTTCTTTATCGCCACCGCATCCGCCAACTAAAGTTAAAACGGATACGGCACATAAAGCTAAAAGATAACGCATAATAAACTCCTCATGGGGCAAAGAAAAAAGTGATTCCGACTGTCGCGCGGGTCCAGAGCACCAACGAAAGAAGAAGACAAGATATTAACCACAGAGGTCACCGAGCAC
>SYDV01000316.1 GCA_005801395.1 Planctomycetia bacterium
CGACTCAATCCACGTCCGTGCTAATCGAGATTTCCCGCTACGAACACCACCAGTGAATAAAATAGAGGATGGCATGGTGGCGTTATGAATGGTTCGGTCAGATTGGGAAGGTGAAAGACAAAGTCCGATGTCTTTCTATAGATCCGATGTCTTTCTATAGATCCGATGTCCGATGTCCGATGTCCGATGTCGAAGCAATCGTACTCTTTGGGTGAATTTTCAACTCTATCTGCGGTAATTTCAAAGATTTATTTTCACTAATTTCTGATTTCCAAACATCAACCAACCATTTTAAAGTCCAAGTCCGCCTCTTGCCTTCGACATCGGACATCAAACATCAAACATCGGACATCGGACATCGGACATCGGACATCGGACATCGGACATCGGACATCGGACATCGGACATCGGACATCAAACATCGGACATCGGACATCGGACATCGGACATCGGACATCAAACATCGGACATCGGACATCGGACATCGGACCAGTCAAAATACTCCCCCTTGCCCAAACCGCGCCCCTTCCTAAACCTCCGCCCGCCTAGGTGCTGACGTAGATATACGTCGGTGAAAAGGGAAGCTGGTGCGTGATGTCGCGTGTAGACGACGTCGCAAATCCAGCACGGACCCGCCACTGTAACCGGGGACTGCATCAGCGAAACCACTGCGTTTTACGCGGGAAGGCGCTGCTGTGGGCCGATCCGGAAGTCAGGAGACCTGCCTCGGCCTTGCGCTGTGACCCTCGTGGAATGGGGTCCAACGACATTCCCTGTACGGCCACACCGTCCTGGGAATATCGCCCCATTCCGTCGAGTTTTGCAACGCTTGTTATCCCGAAGCATTACGCTTCAGGGATATTCAACCGTGGCCGTGGAGTGCCCGATGCGTCGTTTACCATTCTGTTCCTTTACCCTTGCCTTAATGGCTGTTCCTATCGCACACGCAGCGGAAAATACCGCTCCGGTGATGGATAAGGACAAGACATTAATCGCCGAAAATACGTTAGTCGTTGCTGCAGAGAGGCGCGACACCGATTTAAACCGAACTATCCCCAGCACAGATATTATCACCCCTACCGATATTCGCGAACGCGGCTATCAACCATTTGTCCACGATTGGTTACGTGGACTCCCAGGGCTTGATGTCAATGTCAGTGGTGGCAGTCTGAATGCAGGTACTCAAGTTCGTATACGCGGCGCTAAAGCCGGCGAAACGCGATTCATGCGTGATGGAATTCCTATCACTGATGCGACATCCATTTCCAATGAGATACCAGTCGAATTTCTTGATCAATCCGGCATAACTCAAGTCGAAGTGGTTCGCGGCGCACAAAGTGGTTTATATGGTTCAGGAGCCAATGGTGGTGTGGTAAATTTAGCTAGTGCGAAACCAACTACTGAACATCAGGCCAGCGGACAATTAGATTATGGAAGTAATCATACGATTGCTGGTGGAGGACAAGCCACTGGACCAATTAGCGAACACCTTGGTTATGCTCTCAATCTCGGCGGCATCGATAGCGATGGATATAGCACCGCTACGCGCGCTGGTGACAATGGCAATCCTCGTGGTTATGAAGACGACGGTTTTTACCGTTATGGCGGAACGGCACGCATCGAAGCGTTTAATGATATTGGAAAAGTTTATCTCGCTGGAACGCTCAATAATGCCCGCTCAGAATTTGATAACGATTATCCCGCACCAACGTTCAGCCTCAATCCAAATGATGCACGTGCGTATCAAACTTATGCCAGCAGGCGTTTAGCAGGTGGTGGGCAATTGAATGTGAAAAAAGACATTCATTTAGTAAGTGATCTCGCCTACACACAAACAGAACGACGTTATCCCGAAGAAACTACTGACACGCGATCATTTGACGCAGACGACACCTACGGATCTTTACAGGCTAACGCAAAGTTTATCGACGTTTTAAATACAACGCTTGGCGTGGATGGTCTCTGGCAACATGCGGATATCGTAAATGCCGCAAATACTACAACCATCGATCGTGGCGCACATTTAATCGGAACGTGGCTATCTATCGCTTATGATTTACCGTGGATTATTTTATCAGCCACTGGTCGCCATGATGAACATAGCCGCGAAGGTGGCGCCAATACCTGGCGTTTAGGTGCCGCGACTTTTTGGTTTGAACAACAATACAAGGTTTTCACTTCTGCCGGCACCGGTTTTCGTGCTCCCACTTTGTATGAATTATATAATCCCGGTTCCGGCAACGATACACTAACGCCGCAAACGTCATTGAGTTTCGATCTTGGACATACGATTCGACTAAATGAATCTGGAATATCGTTAACCAATACGGGATTTTTGACACGTTATGACGATGCGATTACTTTTGAATCGACATTTCCGTATCGCTCAATCAACTTACCAAGTAATTCCGAGATTTACGGTCTAGAAAATGCTTTGCGATTTGAACAAGCATTCGTATCCACCGGCGCCACTTATACCTGGCAAGAGAGTGATAATGGCAGTGGAAAACGCCTGGATCAATTACCCGACCATAAACTGATGTTGGATGGGACGATCCGACAATTTGATGCCTGGCTGAGACTCGCCGTTGAACGAATCTGGTCACGCGAATCCGGCGGACAAACGTTAGCTCCATATACCCTGATCAGTGCGTCTGCTGGTTATGCGCTTAATAAGCATTGGGACATTTATACCCGCCTCGAAAATCTCACTGACGAAGACTACGAGATTTACCCAGCTTACTCCACCGCACGTCGCGCCATCTACGGCGGCGTTCGAGCGACGTTCTAACCCGCTACTGGCGGGAATGATCAATTCCGCCAGAGTATCATCGTGCGCTTTATCCTGACGCTTATTGGTGGTGTCGTTACCTTGGCAGTGTTGAGCCTTATTGCGCTCAACACTGGCCACGGTGATTTGCAAAGCACAGAAGGAGAAACGTTTTATTATTTGCGCGCCTGGCGTTTAGGAGCTGCTGCCTTAGCTGGCGCGGCACTCGCCATGGGTGGCGTTTTAATGCAGGGTTTATTTCGCAACCCATTGGCTAGCCCCGACGTTTTAGGAACCACCGCTTTTGCCGTCGTTGGCGGACAATCGGCATTATTACTGCACGTCTTTGCCGGTGCTGCGATCCCCCTATTTATACCGGCTGAATTATTATTGCCCATCGGCTGTTTATTAGGTGCGGGATTAGCCTTACTCGTATTATTATGGTTGGCCGAACGCGCCGCCGGATTAACCACCGTATTAATTGTCGGATTTTTATTGGCCGCCCTCGGCAGCAGTGTCGGAACATTCGTCACCAGTTTCTTTCGCGACCAATGGGAATTAGTCCGCGCCTTACAGGGTTTCTCACTTGGTGGCGTCGATGGTACCGGTCCAATTCATCTGGCGTTAGGTGCCCCCTTAGTGCTAATCGGTGGAATTGCGGCATGGTGTTGGAGTCGACCGTTAGATGTGTTGCTATCAGGAGAAATTGAAGCCGCCGCACTGGGAGTTGATGTCACGCAAGTCCGACGATGGGTACTCATTTGGACAGCGACCTTAACCGCAGCAGCAGTGGCGTTAGGCGGTTCGGCTGCGTTTGTTGGTTTAATCGTGCCACATGTCATGCGCAGTTGTGTCGGGGTTGGCCATCGACAATTAATTCCGGTATCGGCAGTTGCAGGCGCAGCATTTTTAGTCGGTTGCGATATTTTGGCCCGCGTCTTACCGCCAACCGGCGAATTACCGATTGGCGTGGTGACCGGAATGATTGGAGCGCCTTTATTTATCATGGTGTTAATTCGGTCACGACGGGAATTGGCATGACCGACCCGCATTCCTTGACGACGAACCATTCAACCGATGCGCTTACGCCATCGTCGAATGATGGTTTATGTTTGGAGGGAATATCCGCGCGGCGAAATAACAAATTGGTATTATCGAATGTGAGCATGCAGGCACCCGGTGGCGCGATTACGGCTCTGATCGGCCCCAATGGTGCAGGGAAATCTAGTATTATCTCCACCATTTTAGGGTTATTACCCATATCGACTGGACGACTACGCCTGCACGGAGTCGATGTCTTGACCATGGGGCGCTTACAGCGTGCTCAAACATTTGGTTACGTTCCGCAACGCACCCGATTATTTGCGCCGATGCCGGTAAGCCACGTGGTGGCGATGGGGCGCTATGCCCATGGCGGATCTTGGTTTGGGCCAAATAACCAACATGCCGCTGTGCGAGATGCCTTAGCCATGGTCGATGCCGAGCATCTCGCACAGCGACCTTTTAATGAATTATCTGCCGGTGAAAGCCAACGAGTATTAGTCGCCCGCGCACTAGTTGGCGGCGCACGCACCTTACTGCTTGATGAACCAACGTCATCACTTGATATAGGACATTCGCTTATCTTGCTGAAACTTCTTAAGCGGCTCGCTCATAGTGGTCATACGATACTAATTGCCCTACATCACTTCGACCAAGTCGAATACGTTGCTGATCACACCATATTACTGCATAACGGCATCGTCTTAGGAAACGGCACCGCCAAGGATGTGTTAAATAGCACCCACATTACCACGGCCTTCGGCGTGATGCGTCACGGCTCAACCTTCCGATTGACGGAGGAAGCCACATGAACCGCTTTGATCTCTTTAATGGCCTGGCTCTAATGTTTGCTTTTGCCATCGCTGGCGCTGGCGTCATGTCATGGTCAAACCCTAAATCGCCAATAACCACACAAACGACGTTAGGAACTCGCACCATTGATCGCGTCACCCTACCAGACGGCACCCAGGCGATTATCGATGCGAACGGTGCGCAAATACCGTTACGTCCCTATCAACGCATCATCAGCCTGGGAATTGCCTCCGATGCTTTGCTTGCGGAATTATGCGAACCGAATCGCATCATTGCCGTCAGCACGTATTTACGCGGTCCACTGACTGTCCGTTTAAACGGAAAACCACGATTAGCCGGATTAGAAAATTTAGAAGCCATCGTCGCCCACAAACCCGACTTGGTTTTAGTCTCGGCGTCTGCCGACGAAACAGATCGAATCACGCGTTTACGCGAAGCCGGACTTACCATCTGCGATTTAGGCACCCAGGGAGGTGTCGCCACTTTAATCCCGAATATCCGTCGCGTCGGCGCATTATTACAAGCCGATGAACGAGCGGAACAATATCTTACCATCTTTAACCGTCGCCTCGCCAATGTTGCTGCCTCTTTACCGCCAAATCACGCGAAACGCCGAGCACTTTATCTCGGAGTCTTTGGTCGTGAAATCTATGGTGGTACGGTGGGCAGCAGTTTTCACGATATCTTGACCGCCGCCGGTTTAATTGATGTCGCCGCAACCGAATTTACCGGCTGGCCAGCATTTTCGCTGGAACAAGTCATCGTATTAAAACCAGACGTTATTGTCCTATCACCGAACAGCGCTATGGCGCTTCGTGCTTTACCTGGGGCGTCATTACTAACCGCATTGCACAACCCGGAAGGTCTCATTGAAATTGAAGCTGAACTTATTGAAGATCCAGGTCCACGTCTTTTAGAAGCGGCAGAAACAGTCTTTATGGCTGCCTATCCACCCATCGTTCCTGGTCCGGTTTTAGCCCCAGAAGCATTACCGACCAAGTCGGTTCCATAAGCATTGCAACTAACTTATTTTTTTTGCCTTATTTAACTAGATTTCCTATCGCTTGATCGCCCCAATTTATCACGCTTTTGCTCTTCACGTAGCTGTTTAATTTCCAACCGTTTGGCGGCTTCTTCCTTCGCAGCTGCTATTTCGCGCAGAATGATTTGTGCATCAACCACGCCACGAGCTTGAGCAAAACGACCAGTCAAGGCGGTGTCAGGTTTCAGCGCATTTTGCTCATACAACAGCCACATTTCCTCACCATATTGCGTGCGACGAATATCCGGAGAAAAGCGTGAAAAGAAACGCGTCACATTCGCCACGTCGCGCAGTAATAATCTTTTAGCGTTATTATTTTTAGTCGCGTCAATGGCTTGTGGAAAATCAATAATCACCGGCCCTTTAGGACCGCGTAAAATATTATATTCCGAGAGATCCCCATGCACGACACCGGCACATAACATGCGTGCGATCTCGCCCATTAATCCGCGATGCCAACGATAGGCGAGTTCCGCCGTGAACGATTGCGAGGCCAGCTGCGGCGCAGGTTGCCCCTCGGCGTCCAATACCAAATCCATTAACAACACGCCATCAGCTAATTGGCGCAATTTTGGACAACGAACCCCGGCGGCATTCAGCTTACGCATGGTGTCGGCTTCGGCACTTTGCCACGCCGTTTCGTTTTGTTTTTTACCAAAACGACTGCCACTCGACATGGCGCGATCTTGGCGCGAATCACCAGTGCTGCGGCCCTCGGTGTAATCCTGACGTTGACGAAAATTACGTTGATGAACTTCTTTATAAACCTTGGCCGCGCAAAACGAACCATCCGATTCAACGATAAAGACGGCAGCTTCTTTGCCACTTTTGAGTGGACGAATGACGCGCTGAATAAAGCCGTCATCAATTAAAGTCTGCAAGCGATCAGGAATCAACATGGGCGGGTAGCAAGTCCAAGCGGGGCGATTGGCGCACCATACCGCCTTCATCGGTTCTGGCAAATCTGTTCATTTACTCGGGTAGTTCACAGCATTTTGGCCGAAGAGAATACGGACAATCAACGTTTTAGATGCCGATTTGCTTCCCCCACAGATTATCCGGAAAAGCTCAACCCACTCGTGTTTTATTTACGGGTTTCAAAGGTCGGATCATATCGCACGTGTGACACCGTTATGATATCGCCGGTCAGCGTAAGCTTCATTTCAATATGGCCCCCAGTCGGGTAACAATTTCCATCTCTCGGTTGCCAGATCGGTGATGAAAATCGCAACCGATCAAACTCCAATCCGCCCCCCTTCCAAACTCCCCATCCATTGGGGACGGCAGCCATAATTGCTTGATCAATCGCGCTCACATCAACCATTTGCGGCAACCCGGTTTTTCGCATAATTATTTGATGACATTCTATATAAAAATTTCCCATCCCAGGGATACGAATTCGAATACTTAACACCGATTGACCAGCAACTTCATGCAACAAGGGCAGGATTTCAAACGAAGCTGAGCACCAATACAATTGCAGACAAAGAATCCAATGGCCTCGATTTCCATCCCGCAACACCACTCCTTTAAGTTTGATATCGTTATTAGTGCAATCCAATACCCTAGAAGGTCCTCATTGGCCAATTTCCAGAACGGTTAAATGCGGTAACGTGAATTGCGCGCGCGTTTCCAGCGAAATCGTTCCGCCTAGATTATCAACCACATTCCAAGCACAAAATCACTGAATGGTTGCGAGATAATTATCGCAGTGGGCAGACGGAAAATATCTCCTCACTCAAACAAATCGTTGCTGGGCTTCCGCCCTCACTCAGCCAGGCAATCCGTACTGGTGATGTGACAGCCATTGAGAATGAAGTCATGCCCCCCGTTCAGGCTGACCCCACTTTGGCGGAA
>SYDV01000317.1 GCA_005801395.1 Planctomycetia bacterium
CCAACTAACCCAACAATGCGAACAAAGTCAGGCTCTCATTGCCGCCTTTCAAGGTTATTTACGTGGTACCCGTATCCGCGAACTAGAAAATAGTGATTGGCAATAATTACTATGGCAACTCAGACATCGGACATCGGACATCGGACATCGGACGCTCTCACCGAAGTCTTGCGCCAGGTTAAAAAGATTGAACTACGCACCAATCGGTTGGTTTCTTCGTTAGCCGCCGGGCCATATCGTTCGGCGTTTCGTGGGCAGGGAATGGCGTTTGAGGAAGTCCGCGAATATTCACCTGGTGATGATGTGCGCCAGATCGACTGGAACGTTACGGCGCGTGCTGGTTCGCCCTATATTAAAGTATTTCGTGAGGAACGTGAATTAAATCTCATTTTATTAGTCGATGTCAGTGGATCGATGCGTTTTGGCGCGATTCCCGGCGTATCTCCACGTGCTAAACTGGCTTTAGCCGCTGAAGCGGCGGCCGTGGTTGCTGTAACCGCTTTGCGCAACAATGACCGCATTGGGTTGGTAACGTTCAGTGATCAAACGGAATTACATTTACCCGCGCGCAAGGGCCGAGGACATGTCGGTCGTTTGTTACGTGAGGTATTAGCGGCACCTGCCACAACCAGACCGACCGATCTCGGACATGCATTAGATGAATTAGTGCGCGTCAGCAAACGACGCTCAGTCTGTTTTTTGATTAGTGACTTCCTGTTTACCCGTGGCGCAATTGATTTGCGGTTTAACGATGCGCTCGCGCGTGCGAGCCGGCGTCATGACGTGGTTGGACTACGGGTGTGCGATCCTGCTGAACGGACCTTACCTGCGACCTCGTCACCATTCGTCTTGCAAAATACGGAAGGCCACGAGATGGGTGTGTTCGCGGGCGGTAAAGCGGCCCGCCAACGCTACGAACGCGCGTATGCTGGCGCTCGTGGCGACGTCTTAAAAGCGTTCCGTGGCGCTGATTGCGATTTAGTAGAATTACGCACCGATCAGTCAGCATTCACTGCCTTGTCACGATTCTTCCGTGAGCGACGTCGGAGGATTCGTGGGTAATTTTCGCTCGCCTGGTAATTTCCTGGTTTTATCCAACGTAAAAATGAGCTCTGTGCTCATCGCGTTGGTTCTTTTATGTCTATCCTTATCGTTGACGGCAGTTGATGTTACGCCGCCTGCTCCGGCAGCACCGGCAGAACAAGTTAAGGAACAGGTTAAGGACGCTCCCGTAGCAAAGCCCACCATTGCGCATTTTGGTGTCGAATTAACCGTTGATAAAACGGCGATATCGATTGGTGACACCGTAACCGCTACCGTGACGTATCGATGGCCAACATCTGCCGTCGTAGTGTCGGCTGACGGTGAGCCTGACCCAGCGCGCGATTTTGTTTTGGCTTTCGTTACGGATTTACCGCCACCAGAAAAATTCAGTAGCGGACAAGAAGAACGACGCGTGTTTCGCATAACCGTGGCCGCACCACAAAATGGTGCGTGGGAATTACCACGTCCGACGTTAACAATTCGCAATGGTGCTGACACCTCTTCAATCGCTGCTGCAGCGGTTATTATTCAGGTGGGATTAGAAAGCGCTCCAGCACAATTGCCTCCAGCACGACCAGCATGGACCCGCTCCCAAGCACCAAGCGAAAATTCCACCGCATGGTGGATGGTTGCTGTTGTACTCATTATTACTCTGGGAATTGTTTTATTACTCTGGACACGTCGACGCACTCCTACGAAACAACAAACCCCGTGGGAACTGTTCACTGATGACTGGCAAGCTGCTGCCGCTGCGGCTGATGGCAAAGAAGTTGGCGCGCGTCTCAGCTTAGGTTTGCGCCGTTGTTTGGGCACCGTCTTTCGTTTTGATGGACCTGCTTCCACCGCTAAAGAAACGCTAACCTTTTTACGTCGACGCCTACAGGACGCCGAACATCGCGAACTCACTCGCCTGCTTGAGCAATTAGATGCGTTCCGGTGGGCCGCCGATGATTTAGCTCCTTCTGCTGTTCGCCCCTTATTAGAAAATGGACGTGCCTGGGTGCGTTCGCTGCAACAACGTTTAGACGCAGAAGCCGAGGCCGCTCAGCTCGCCAAACAAGATAAATCGTCGGCAAAGCAAAACGATTCCACCTCTAACCCAAGTGCTAGTGCGCCGTGAATTCTGACACCACTGAATTAGCTTCACGTTTTAACGACCTGTGGTACCTCGCCCTGGTCGTACTGCCGCTTATTGTGTTGTGGTGGCGCGAACGTCGCGGTGGCGCATCATTTCCAGGTTTTGCGTTAATGGCCGAAGCGCTACGCCCAAGTCATGGGCCATGGATCTATCGCTTATTAATCGCCGTTGGCTTAACCTTTCTCGCGCTCGCCATGGCACGGCCGCAAATTGGACGGTCTATCATTGAACGTGAGCAAGCTGGACGTGATCTCCAATTAGTGATCGACTTATCCGGCAGTATGCAAGTGGATGACTTAACGGATGAAAATGGACGCCGAATCGATCGGCTAGAAGCCGTCTGCACGGCAGCCAAACGCTTTGTTAAAAATCGCCCGAATGACCGGATTGGCCTAGTATTTTTTGGCGATCAGGCGCTGACCAGTTGTCCGTTAACCTATGATCATGAAACCGTCGAACAATTTATTGAACGTACCGAACAACAACAACGCGCGTTATGGAACAGTGGTCACGAACGTGGTTTATTAGGTAACGCGACCAATTTAGGTCTTGGCATTGGCACGGCTCTCCGTGGTTTAAAAGATCCCAAATCAAAAGGGCGCGCGATTATTTTAATTACCGACGGCGCCGATTCGCGTGAATTAAAAGGTTGGGTTGATCCCTTAGAAGCCGCCCGCCATGCGCGCAGTAGTTCCGTGCGTCTCTACGGCATTGGTGTCGGCAATCCCAATGGCACCCGCAGTGTGCGTGATGCCTTTGGTCGTATGATGGTCAATCGTTTACCGCCACATTTGCAACCCGACATGAGCCGACTGGAAACCATTGTCAGTCAAGCTGATGGTAAAGCCTTTCGTGCAAATGATCGTGAAGGCCTGGCTGAAGTTTTTACTAAAATCGACGAACTCGAACCAACGCCGCGCACCGTGCGTAAGCGCGAGGATTTTACCGATCGCTTTATGTGGCTACTCGCCATTGGCACCGCGCTTATTGGACTCGCACTAAGCTGCGAACCACGTTTGCGGGGGGTAAGTTGATGAATATTTCAACTACAAGTCCGGGATTCCTTTTTTATACTGGTCCGGAAGTCCGGAAGTCCGGAAGTCCGGAAGTCCGGCGTGATCGTCGCGTTAATAACTTCGTGAGATTTACGTGCGGCTTTCGTGAGCGCAGCGAACACCTTTCTGCAGTCGAACAACAATTTACCCTCGCACAATCTAACCCCAGGTCGCCCAGGACTTCCGGACTTCCGGACTTCCGGACTCCCGGATTCCCCGTCTCCCAGACTTTCGGACTTCCGGACTTCCGGACTCCCGGATTCCCCGTCTCCCAGACTTCCGGACGAGAAGAATCATGACCTGGGCCAATATTTATCTCTTATGGTTATTGCTACCACTCGTGCTGCTCGCGGCACTCGTGCTCTGGTGGCGTAGTCGCATTTTTATCGCACAGGCTGGATTAGGTGTGGGTGTCCATCATTTGACGGCTGGGGTTGGACGACGTCGTGAAGTAATGCGCTTAGTCTTATTATGGAGCGGATTGGCCTTACTCATTGTGGCACTCGCAGGTCCACGCTGGGGCGCGCAGGATGAAAAACGTGCCAGCCGAGGAGCTGATTTATTGCTGATCATTGACTGTAGTCGATCAATGATGGCCAAAGATTTACATCCGAATCGCTTGGAAGCGGCGCGACGTAAGGCGATTGATTTATTACAACTCGCACCAGAAACCCGTTTAGCGCTGATGCCATTTGCGGCAGTTCCGGTTCTGCGTTGTCCTCTGACTGGCGATCATCATGCGATTGAATTAATGTTGCAAGATTGCACGCCCGAATTATTTCCCGCAGAAAATGGTTATCAGGGCACCGCGATTGGTGCAGCAATTCAAGCGGGATTGCGTGTACTGGGCAAACAAGCGGAACGTGGGCAATCCATTTTAGTAATGAGTGATGGAGCCGATGATGATAACAAAGCCGTGGAAGAAGCGGCAAAGGCAGCCAAACAAGCGGGGGTGCCCATTTACGGAATTTTTTATGGTGACACCGAACGCGAAGTCAGCATCACCATTGATGGTAAGCAAGAAATTATGAAAGCCGATCGTTCAACTTTAGATAGCCTTGCACAAGCCACGGGCGGACTCTGCGTTAATGCCCGCGATGACGAACAAGATATCACCGTTATTCATCAACACTTGCGCACGCACGTCGTGCAATTGCCGTGGGAAGAACGAAGTCGAGTCGTGCAAAGCGAACGTTATCAACTCGCCGTCTTGCCAGCGATGCTGCTTATTTTCTTTGGTGTTTTGCTGCCAACACGCCGGAGGCGGTCATGAAATTGCGTTCAAGAAATCAACAGCGACTACGCACGCTGCTCCTTTTATTCGTGGCGATATCCTGCCACGCCGCTGATCCCTGGACCTCATTCAACCAGATCAACACCTCCGACACAGCGACGGCAAAAGTGCAGTTGAAAGCGTTGTTGTTGGAACATCCAGGATTCTATCCCGCACATTTTAATTTGGGTACGGTGTTGATGAGCAGCGACCGCGACACGGCGGCGAGTCATCTAGAAACAGCAACCGCCAGCCCATCCATCACACTACAACACGATTCTTGGTATAATTTAGCCTTGGCGCGTTTTGGACAGGGGCGTTTAGAAGATGCCATGACTGCCGCTGCCAAAGCGTTAACCTTACAACCAAAGAACGACGAGACGACTAAACTGCGCGATGAACTACGACGCATCGCTTTAGTACGGGCAAACGAAGCGCGTTTATTGGCCGAGGCCGAGGCGAAAAAGTTGAAACTCGTGTCGACCACCGTGCCCGACGGACATGTCGGCGAAAAATACGATCAACGTTTGCAAGCACGCGGCGGTGCCGGCAATTTCCGCTTTGCTTTAGGCGCGCCACCGACGCCGCCAGCGGCTGCGTCTGGAACGGCGCCAACTTCGCCAACTCTCTCGCCAGCACCTGCCCAAAATAACGCACCAAATCCTCCAGTAACGCCTCCACCTGCCGTTGCATTGCCGGCAGGCATGACGTTAGACGCGGATGGTCGTTTACATGGGATTCCACAAGCCGCAGGACGTCATGATTTACCAATCGTGGTGAATGATAGCGCAGACGCTAATGTGCACGGTGTCGTGACCTGGGTCATTCAACCGGCACCCGCCATCGTCACGACCACCTTACCTGAAGCGATCGTTGGTTCCCCCTATGAAGCAACGATTAGTTCGGTCGGCTTACAAAATCCAAAATGGACAGTCACTGGATTACCTCCGGGGTTAAAAGCTGCCAACGAACCTGGTGCACAAGTACGCATCAGCGGCATTCCCACCACTCCAGGCACGGTGACCCTCGCGTTACGCGCGGATGACGGAGAACGCCACGCAAGCGGAACGCTACCGCTCACGGCCAGCGATACATTTGCTCCTGATGTTGCCGTACTGCCACCAGCAACCGCCTGGGCTGCCTACGCCCACCAATTAGGAGTTCGCGGTGTGCCACAAGCCTATCGATGGAGCTCAGTTGGTGCAGGCGGAATAACCTGTAAAGAGAATGGCCAAGTCACGGGCACCCCAGAACAAGCTGGCAATATCGAACTGCCTGTCACTATTCATGCTGCTCCAGCGGACGGACGCAGCCGAAATCACTTGATCACCATTCCGGTTAATCCACCACCCGTTATTGATGAAGCGACACCCATTGCCATTCACACGAAACAAGCAATTAATCGCCCGCTAAAAGTTACTGGGGGGACACCGCCTTACACCTGGACAGTTCATCAAGGGTTAATGCCACCTGGATTGCGTCTCGATCCAGATGGTGTGGTGCGCGGCGCCGCTAACGAAATTGGCGAGGTAAAACTCACGGTAGCTTTGGAAGACCGTTGGCGGGCACGGACGCAAAGTGAAATTACTTTTACTATCACCAAACGCCCCGACGACGAACAGAAAGACGATAAGAAAAAGGAAGAAGACAAGAAAGATCAACAAGATCAGAAAAATCAGGATCAAAATAAAGACCAGCAGCAAGCCGATAATAACAAGCCCGAAGACCAACAAAAAGACCAACAAAAAGACCAACAGAAACCTTCAGATCAGCAAAAAGACCAAGCACAACAAAATCAGCAGCCAGATCAGCAGCAAAATCA
>SYDV01000318.1 GCA_005801395.1 Planctomycetia bacterium
CGCGTTGGATTATCCTTAGTCTACGAAAAAACCGGGCGCAATCAGCTCGCTCGTGGTCAGCGTGATGATTTGATGCAAGTGGTAGAATTCGCGACGAGTTTTTATGAGCGTCAATTATGGGATACCACGGAAGGGGCCGAAGCGCGTGCGTATTTGGACAGTCGTCATTTAACCCAAGCTGCTTGTCGTCGTTTCCGCCTGGGATGGTCGCCTGGTCGTGGCCGTTTGGTGGAAGAAGCTCGGCGTCAGGGTTTTAGTACGCAGACATTGCTGTCACTTGATCTCGCAGTGGATCGTGAAGGTCGCATTAATGATCGTTTTTATGAACGCGTGATGTTTCCGATTAGCGATCGATTCGGTCAACCCATCGCATTTAGTGGACGTTTATTACCAGCAGCCGAACGCAAAGCGAAAGAAGAAGGCCGTGGTGTTGGTAAATATGTCAATAATACCGATACTCCATTGTACCATAAAGGCTCGATCGTCTATAATTTACATCGCGCACGTTTGATTAGTCGTGATCGTGGTCGTTTAATGGTAATGGAAGGTCCCACCGATGTCATGGCCGCAGATGAAGCGGGATTTGGTGAATGTGTGGCCGTATTAGGAACGGCGTTGACGGTCGAACATGCAAAACAGTTGGGTAATATTGTTGGCAGCACTGGTCGCTTGGTTATTTTATTAGACGGTGACCGTGCGGGGCAGGCGAATTCTTTGAAGGCTGTACGTACCTGTCTGCAAGCTGGTGTGCCGGTGCGTATTGCCATGCTGCCTGATGAATTAGATCCAGCAGAATTATTAGGCGACCCAGCCACGCGGGAAAATGGTCGTCAACAATTAGAACAAGTATTAGGAAGCGCTCGTCCCGATTTAGATCACTTATTACGTTCGGTCGCACCGCGACCTTATGAATTGGATAATCGTGCGCGAATTACGATGACCGATCAATTATTGGAAGCCGTTCGTCCAATGCCTGATCCGGAATTGCGTTCATTGCATCTGCGCGACATTGCCGAATGGATGAGCATGGATTTGGCGCGTTTAGAAAAACGTTTGGCTGGCGCGGAGAAAACGGCCCCAATTCCAGATGATCAAGATACGGGTCCAGTGGTGGAAGAAATAGCGCCCCTTACGCCAACGTTGGAATTATTATTACATGTTTTGGTGCGTTGTCCGGATTTGCGCCCCGATGCAGTAGACGAACATGGCATTGAACCCACGAATTTCCCAGAACCTTGGCGTGCGATTGCTGGACAGGTGTTAATGAATCCAAACGCAGATTTGCATGAGCTCACTAGGATAGAGGCCGTACAGCAGCATCCAGCGTTACATGCCGCCGTGTATCGTTGGACGACAACGGATTTAGCTGCGCGCGTTCCCGCTATTACTGATCCCGCCGAGACCATGCGCGAGGCCGTGCGCGGTGTTCGCGTAGCGCATTTGCAAGATGAATTGAAACGCCTGACTTTTGGCATCACCGAAGCAGAGCGAGCGCGTGATTTTGCGCGTGCTAGCCAACTCAGTTTAGAGCAGCGAGATGTACATCGTCGTCTTAAAGATATGAAAGGTCATTCCGGTTTCAGTGAGGAGAGAGCAAAGAGTTAATGATAATTGTGAATAGGCATTCTTTGCTTGCCCATGTCGGAAAAAAGTCGTGTTTGCGCAGAGTAATGATCGCTCATGAATAAAATCTGCACGCATCGTCGTGATTTGTTGATGAGAGGCATCTTGCGGTCCTTGTAAAAAGCTCTGATCATAGATTCAGTTGAAGCAGGAGGATGCATGGTTCAGAAAGCCGATGGAATGACATATGCCCCGAAGGGCAAAGCGAACCACGTCGTTCGTCCTGGTGAATTTCGATTTGCTGCCATGCATTTGGATCACGGCCACATTTATGGTGAATGTAACGGATTAATAGAAGCCGGTGGAGAATTGGTTGCCGTGTACGATCCAGATCCGGCTCGAGTCGCGCAATTTATTGCGACCTATCCACAAGTTAAAGCGGTCGATGATCCCAGGCGTATTTTGGAAGATCCGAGCATCCGGTTAGTGGCTGCTGCTGCGGTGCCTAGCGAGCGTGGCCCATTGGGCTGTCGTGTGATGGAGCACGGCAAAGATTATTTTACGGATAAAACACCATTTACGACGTTAGAGCAATTGGCAAAAGCCCGCGAAGTCGCGAGTCGAACTAAACGCCGTTATTTCGTTTATTTTAGTGAACGTTTGCACGTCGAATGCGCCGTAGAAGCCGGTCGATTAATTACGGCAGGCGCTATTGGCCGTCCGGTGCAAGTGCTTGGTCTTGGCCCACACCGAATGGGTGATCCGAGCAAACGTCCGAAATGGTTTTTTGAACGCGCTAAATATGGCGGTATTTTGTGTGATATTGGTAGTCATCAAATTGAACAATTTTTAGCTTATACCAATAACACCAGTGCGACTATTCAGGCAGCGAAAGTGGCGAATTATCATCATCCCGATTTCCCTGAATTAGAAGACTTCGGTGATATGACCTTAATTGGTGGAAATGGCGCAACCGGTTATCATCGCGTTGATTGGTTGAACCCACGTGGTCTCGGAACGTGGGGTGATGGTCGCACGATTATCCTTGGTACCGAAGGTTACATTGAACTGCGTAAATATATTAACGTGGCAGCTGAACGGACTGGTGATCATTTGTATTTGGTGAATCACGATGGTGAACAGCACCATGATCTGACCGGTAAAATTGGCTTTCCATTTTTTGGTCAACTTATTCGAGACAGTTTAGACGGTACCGAAACGGCGATGACCCAGGCTCATATTTTCACGACGGCGGAACTCTGTTTGTTGGCGCAACAGGTGGCGGTTAAACTTTAATTAAGGTGGCAATTTGTGGAAACAGGTTCACTTAAAAAGACATCTGCTCAAGTAACGAGGCGGGAGTCTCTGCGATAATTAAGCGTTTCACGTCAGCTGTTTTGACAAAGCCTTCGTCGATGGCGTGTTCTAGAAAAGATAAAAAGCCATTAAAGTAACCGGCTGTATTTAATAGTCCGATAGGCTTATGGTGCATGCCGAGTTGAGCCCAGCATAATATTTCGCATAACTCATCGAGGGTGCCAATGCCACCAGGCATGGCGATGAAGCCGTCTGATAAATTTGCCATTAAGGCTTTGCGTTCGTGCATGGTGCTTACGCGATGTAGTCGGGTAAGTGCGACATGCGTTAAATCCATGCGATCGATCACTTCGGGAATAACGCCTTCGACTTCACCCCTATGTGCCAAAACCGAATCCGCGATCGTTGCCATTAAACCGCAATTGGCAGCGCCATAGACTAAGCGGATGTGGCGCTCAGCGAATAATTGTCCAAGTAACTGTCCGGCTTGGTTGTAGACGGTTTTGTTGCCGGAAGACGAGCCGCAAAAGACGCAGAGTGAACGCATATGCATACCTTGTGGTTTGGCGTGCCAGCGCAATCCGTTGCTCAATGTCTGACAGGTCTTGATTGGAACGTGGAAATAGACGGTAACCTTACCTTCAGTAATAAGTAATAAAAGTAACAGAGAGGAGAATTTGTGCGAGTTTTAGCGCTTGGACTACTTCCCTGTCTGATGGCATTAAGTGGTTGTTACTATTATGCCAGTAACGTGCCCTATTATTCGGTTGTAGTGACTACGAATGCCGCTCCGACGCCGACCTTTACTGGATTTCAAACCACTTTGTCGGCTAATTATGCAACGGATAATGTCGCTGTCTATTTGGTTGCTCATGAATGGTCGATGGTCACAGCCGCCGGGCCGTATATTTTAGAAGACCATGGTTTTACCGGGAACATTACCGTAGGTGTGGCAGGAGAATATACGCTGCGGTATCGTGCTTGGTATTACACTAATTATGATTATTGCTGTTCGGCAACGGAATATCGTGAATCTTATGTGGTAATTACGGCACTGGTACCGCCACCAGGATGAGTTGCGTTTATTTCCCGATGAACAAGCTGCGAGCATATGCGGAATGTTTTATTAGTTGGGGGGGCGCCGCGCGTGCGTGTGGACGCAGTGCGTTATTTCACGGTTGCTGCTAGCGGAAATACAGCGGTCGCCTTGCAAGCTCATTTGTTTATAAATAACTGTCCATCTACTTTGTTGCTTGGGCTAGACGCGAATCCCACTGTTGTAGCCCAACGCTATAATGATCGCGCTGAATTAGAGCAGAGTTTGCGTAGTTGGATTAATGAGTATCCAGATGGAGTCTTGGTGCTATCAGCCGCAATTAATGATTATTCTGTGGTTA
>SYDV01000319.1 GCA_005801395.1 Planctomycetia bacterium
GATTTGGTGCCTGGGCATTCGCGGGGGAATCATAAGACCATAGTGATGAATGGTAACCGTTCTGCGTGCTCGTTTCAGCGCTATTTATTCACGCAAGGCGTGGGTTTGTCATAGCGGGGGTCGGGTAAAATTTCGTTAGCGCGGTCATTTCCGCACATTCATCCAGTGAACCGCCGATGGCCTTTTTCCCCCCGTGCCTAGAAACAGCGCGACATGAGCACGGCACCACTCACCCAATCTTTAGATCAAACGGCTTTGCCAGGGCCGTTCTCGGTGGTCAGTCACGGTGTGAGCGCCGAGCCGTTAGCGGCATCGTTAGTCAGTTCAACTTTTACGGAATTGATCCCGCGTGATTTTGCCCGTGATCATGGAATTTTGTCCCAAGGCATTCGCGCTGACGGCCAGGAAATCATTGCGGTTTGTGCGGCGACCACGCCGGTGGCGATTTGGAATACGGGTGTGCGTTTAGGGCGCGGCGTGGTGCCGGTGGTGTACGCTGCGGATTTGGTGCATCAGGCGATTGATGCTGCGTATGAGCGACATGAAAATTCATCGGCCGCGGCGACGACCCAGGCGATGGTGGTGAATGTTGATGTCAGTGATCCAGCGGCGACCGATGTGGATCGTTTATTGGCAGAAGCGGATCGCGATTTATTGGCCACCGAGGGTAAAGCGCCATTAGTTAAACTATTGGATCGTTTGCTGTTCGCCGCGGTACAACGCGGTGCGAGCGATTTACATATTCAACCAACGGCTGATCACGTATTAATTCGCCATCGTGTTGATGGAGTATTGGACCATGGTCATACCGTCCCGCCTTCGGTATACCGCCCATTAATAGGACGTATTAAAGTCATTGGTCGTATGGATGTGGCCGAACGTTTAGTGCCGCAAGATGGCCGTACCACCGTGCGTTTAGGACAGCGCACCATCGACGTGCGTATTAGCACGATCCCAACCGCGTATGGTGAACGAGTGGTGTTGCGCTTATTAGATAGCGGTAATCAATTAATGACCTGCGTTAATTTGGGCATGCCAACACATATCGCACAGCCATTTCAGAAAATGTCTGATCGCGCAAGTGGCATTGTGTTGGTGACGGGTCCAACCGGATCCGGGAAAACCACGACGCTGTATGCGACGTTGCGCAGTTTGGATGCAAAAAAGCTTAATATCATGACGATTGAAGACCCCATTGAATATGAATTATCATCGCTAGGAATTCCCATTAGTCAGAGTCAGGTCAATGTAAGAAAGGGGGTCAATTTCGCCAACGGTTTGCGTCATGTCTTGCGCCAAGATCCCGATGTTATCATGGTAGGCGAAATCCGCGACGCGGAAACGGCGCGCATTGCGATTCAGGCATCATTGACTGGCCATTTAGTGTTTTCGACCTTACACACGAACGATGCGGTGTCGGCAGTGACGCGTTTAATTGATCTAGGCGTGGAGCCCTATTTAGTGGCGTCGTCGTTGTCTGCAGTTCTTGCGCAACGTTTGGTGCGCACGACCTGTAGCGCTTGTCAGGGACAAGCAGCAAATGAAACGGTGGCCTGTGCCATATGCCAGGGAAGTGGTTATAAGGGGCGCTGTGGATTGTTTGAACTATTAGTTATTGATGAAGCCATGCGTGAAGCGATTAGTACTGACGCATCGTTGGATGCGTTACGCCAACAAGCGCGCAGGGTAGGCATGCGCACATTAGCGCAAGAAGGCGAGGCGTTGGTCGCGGCAGGAAGAACGACGACGACGGAAGTCGAACGAGTTATTCATTATGCCTGAAGCAGCGAGCCATATGATTGCGGCAACTGGCGTTAAGCGTGCGAATACAAGCGCAACGGGAGCTTCCGTTGCCACATCGGCACGTTTATCTTTTCGTTATCGTGCTTTCGAGGCAGCAACGGGACGTTGGCGTAGCGGAGAACAAGCCGGCGATTCGGCCTATGCTGTGCGTGCTAGTTTGCGCCGCATTGGCTTAGACGTGCATCAATTAGAAAAAATACAACAGCGCACGGCAGTGGAGCAGTCGCCGTATTTTGCCTGGTGGTTTTCTTTTTGGCATGCGCGTGCGCGGCGGCGGCAGCGTATGGCGAAAGCGGATTTATGCGACGGGATTGCGACGCTGATTCACGCGGGGATTCCAGTCGAACAAGCGGTTAGTGCATTGACGACGTCGTCGGCGCGGCCAGCCCATGAATTGCGCTTATTACGAGCGTTACGCGATCGCTTGCGTGAAGGTATTTCGATGGCGGAGGCCTGTGCTGAGCATTCCGAGTGGTTCGATCGTTTTGACGTCGCATTATTAGAAGCGGGACAGCGTTCAGGTGAATTGGCATTGACCTTACAAAATATTTCGGTGCATCATCAGCGTGCAGGTGCCTTGATGCAAAAATTATTTGTCGCTTTGGCATATCCATTGGTGTTAGTCTTTGCGGGTATCGGTGCGTTAGTATTTATGAGTCATCAAACCTTGCCGCAATTAGTGACCATGATTGAACAGGCGCGGCATCAACCGCCTGCGCTGACGACCATGGTGATAACACTGGGACAGGGATTTGTGTTGTGGTGGCCAGTGGCTTTAGCGGGCGTGGTTGCTGGAGCGCTGGGGTTGCGATCAGCAGTACGACGCGTGGCACCAGAAAGTCGCACGGGACAATGGTTACACGGTAATGCTTTGAGCCGCATGATCGGCCGTATGCGGGTTGCACATGTTGCCGCGACCTTGGCGCGCTTACGGCGGGCGGGGACGCCGCTGACCGAAGCGTTAGTGGTGGTCGCGGATACGATTGGTGATCGTGGTGTACGCGAATTGTTGCTACAGGCCGAAGAAGCCATTCGCCGTGGAGAGGATTTATCAACCGTGATTGCGAGTAGCCGTTTATTGGATCCCGAATTTGCTCAACTCTTACATTTGGGCGAACGTAGCGGTGAGCTAACCGATATGCTTGATCGAATCGCAGAGCGCTATCAACGTGCGGCTGATCGAGCCGGTGAACGTTTAGCCGCCATTTTAGGGCCCATGGCTATTATCATTTTGGCTTGCCTTATTGGCTTATTGGTGATGGCCGCCATTCTACCGCTGATGCAATTAGGAGATTTAGTATGAACATCCGTCAGGCAATGACCCTGGTCGAAATATTGGCCGTCGTGGTTATTCTTGGTTTATTGGCTGTCACATTGACGGTGAGCTTGGCCGGAAAAATGGGCAAGGCGAAACAGGAAATCTCAAAAACTCAGATCGCACAATTAGTGGGCCAGGTGCAGACCTATCAATTAGAAAAACGCTCGTTGCCGAAATCTGGTGATGGTTTGCAGGCGTTAAGTGCGCCTGCAGCGTTGCCAACGGCATCGTATTTTGTTGAGGCGGCAAAACTGACGGATCCGTGGGGGCAGCCTTACCTGCTGTTGATTCCAGGACCAGATGGGCATCCATTTGAAATCGTGACGTATGGGGCGGATGCACAGCCAGGTGGCGACGGCGATAATGCGGATGTGTCATCGGTCACGATGGGTAAGTGATTACGGTCGTGACCCGTCTTGCGCAGTGTGCCGTTCTGCGATTGCGCGCCTGATGATAGCACTACCGTGCGACAACGTTATGCGACTAAAAATACCATCAGTGATCTTGGCCCTGTTGTTCTTGAGTGGTGGCTCAGTGGGTTGGTCGGGCGAGGCCGTGACCATGACCTTGCCACAGCAAAGTGAACTGGGGCATCTAGCGGAGTTGACGGCGCAATTTGCGGGTGTGTCGCTGCAATATCAGCCCGAAAAATTACACGGTGCGGTTCGCCTTGCTGTGAAGGGCGAAGTGACACCCACGGAATTATGGGATCTCTTTAATCAGGTTTTAATTGGACAGGGATTCACGACGGTCATTACGGGATTGCCGCCGGTTTACCAAGTTGTGCCTTTAAGCGATGCGCCCGCGCTGGGCGTGGTGTTAAGTGCAGAACAGTTGGCGAAGGTGCCGTTTCCTCCAGGCTACGGTGTCGTCATTTTTCCACTGCAACACCTGAGCGCAGAAGCGGCAGCAAAGATATTAACCTCCATCAGCGGGCAACAAATAACGCAGGTAAAGGTGTTGGGTGAGCAAAATCGTTCAGTGGTGATGGCGGCGTCTCGGTCGGTGTTACGAC
>SYDV01000026.1 GCA_005801395.1 Planctomycetia bacterium
TGGAGGAACAGCACATCGTGGGTGTCGCCCAAACCGAGCAGCGATTTCGTGCGGGTGATGGCTTCGTCAATAACGCCGTCGAACTCTTTGCCGCGATGGCTGCATTCCGCGATACCAAAACCTTTGCTATTATAGTCGATCAATGCTTTGGCCGAGGCTTCCAAAACCTCTAAAGGCAGCATGGCCGGACCGGCACTGAAATTGAATACGCGTTTGGCTGGGGTAGTCATGGCTGTGGCCTCCGTGGGGGCGACAAATGTAGATCGTCAGCGACCATCGCCAGCACAGAGACGGGTATATGCCCGTGATGAAGGGCGAAACGGGGGCAATCCATTGCCTTTTTGCATAGGTTGCTGACCCTTGCCTGCTGGAGACACATATGACTAAGGGTACCTCCCGTCGCGTGAAGGCCGCTAAAGAACAAGTTCGCGAAGAAGTCATTAGCGAAGTTCGCCATCAATTGGCCCTAGATAAATTTCAAGAAGAGCGCCCACAGCTGTGGCTGCAAAGCCAGCGCGTGGTCAAGCTGGTTGAAGTGCAGTCGCAAATGGAAAACGACCAATTCCCCGAGGGCAGTTGTTTCCTGCACTCCAGTACGGTGGCATTTAGTTCATTTTGCGTGAAAAAAATTATTGGTATCGATCTTGATACCTGCCAAGTGACGGTCGAAATTTATGGCGATGAACATTTAGAAGCTGGCGTCGTGGTGTTGCCCTTGGAGTCGATTGAATGGTTTGGTTTTCCCGCCAAAGCCGTTTCGACAGGCATTCATTTTGAGGGCTTTACCCATCATTTGTCTGAAAAACCAAAAGTGGTTCCGGCAGAAACGGTGATTGAGAAAAAACGTCCGAAGACATCGGGCCGATAACTAAATGTTTTACCTTGAAACTCTAGTAAAGTCTAAATGGTAGCCCTCCTCACCAATCCATTTTTATCAACGCCGAACATAGCAGGATAAATCCATGCCTATTTATTCCGACAATGCCCAATCCATTGGCCGTACACCTTTGGTTAAACTCAATCGCGTCGTTGGTGCCAGCAAGGCCACGGTGTTGGCGAAGATCGAAGGCCGCAATCCTGCTTATTCGGTTAAGTGTCGAATCGGTGCGGCCATGATTTGGGATGCGGAAAAAAGTGGTAAATTAAAATCAGGCATGGAAATTGTTGAACCAACCAGCGGTAATACCGGAATTGCTTTGGCATTTGTTGTGGCCGCGCGCGGTTATGCGCTGACGTTGACGATGCCCGATTCGATGTCGATCGAACGTCGTCGGGTAATGGCCATGTTGGGAGCTAAATTAGTTTTAACGCCAGCGGCGGAAGGAATGAAAGGGACGGTAAATAAGGCGAACGAAATTGCCGCGTCGGATCCCAAACATTATTTTATGCCTTCTCAATTTAGTAATCCCGCGAATCCAGCGATTCACGAATCCACCACCGGTCCTGAAATTTGGAATGATACCGAGGGTAAAATTGATGTGTTTGTCGCAGGCGTTGGCACTGGCGGCACCATTACTGGCGTCTCGCGTTATATTAAGAAAACCAAAGGCAAAGCCATTCTGAGCGTTGCCGTTGAACCGGCGGTTAGTCCGTTAATTTCGCAAAAGCGCGCTGGCCAAGAGCTCAAGCCATCACCGCATAAAATCCAAGGCATTGGCGCAAATTTTCTACCCGACAATCTCGATTTATCCATCGTTGATCGCGTAGAAACCGTCACCAATGAAGAATCAATCGAGATGGCAAAACGCCTAGCGAAAGAAGAAGGCATTCTGTGCGGAATTAGTTGTGGCGCCGCCGTAGCCGCCGCCGTGCGCTTAGCCGCGCTGCCAGAATTTGCTGGCAAGACTATTGTAACGATTCTTCCTGATGCGGGTGAACGGTATTTGTCGACGATTTTGTTTGAGGGGATTTGACGGCGAAGTCCGGAGGGTCACTTAGGGTCCGGAAGTCCGGAAGTCCGGAAGTCCGGAAGTCCGGAGGTCCGGAAGTCCGGAAGTCCGGAAGTCCGGAGGTCTTGCGCGATTAAACATCGAGGGACGGCGGTGGGGTTATTGTGCGGCTGCAGAAAGGCTGGGGCCAGGTTTGATTTTTGTGTTTTTCTTTGTTCTCAATTAAAATTATTATCTAATTAAATCATAATCACCAAGGACTTCCGGACCTCCGGACTTCCGGACCTCCGGACTCCCCATGCACGCCATCTATTTCCACGGTTTCGCCTCCGGCCCTAAAACAGCAAAAGGAACCGCGCTGGGGCAACAGTTAGCGAGTCAATTAACCTCGTATTCGATTCCTGCTATTGAAGGTGACGACTTCACCACTTTGACCATGGATCGTATTATGGACAGGGCCTCAGCTGCTGTTGCGGCGTTGCCAGATGATGGGGAACCGTTGTTGGTGATAGGATCTAGCCTAGGTGCTTACACGGCGGCAACGTTGGCGGCTCAAGGGCGCATTCCGCGTGCGGATGCTTTGTTATTAATTGCTCCCGCTTTTGGTTTTGGCGAACGCTGGGCGGAAAAATTAGGTTCTGCTGCCGTGGCTGAATGGCGACGTACCGGTCAGCGCAAGTTTTTCCATCATGGTAGCGAAAAAGAACTTCCTCTGGGTGTTGGCTTTCTTGAAAGCGCCGAACGGCTTCCGGGTTACCCGCTGGCTCCCGAGATCCCGGTCGTCATTGTCCACGGTCGTCGAGACGAGACCGTCGATTGGCGAGAGAGCCGTCGTTACGCCGATCAAGACGCCAACATCGAACTGCACTTAGTTGACGGCGATCACCGACTGACCGAACCGCGGCATGAAGAACTGATTGCTTGGTGTGCGCGGGATTTGCTTAAACGGATTTGACTGGTCCGGAGGTCAGATCGCCTTCGGCTTGTCCGACGTCCGATCGCCTTCGGCTTGTCTGAGGTCCGGATTGACTGGTCCGACGTCCGATCGCCTTCGGCTTGTCCGAGGTTCGAGGTCTGAATCAGGATAATATTGGTATCCGGACATCTGTCCGGTACCGAAGTAGGAGGCCTGTAGTAGCGTCGGAAAATAAGCGGATCCTGTTGGGTGTAATCACCCCGGTGGCACCGTGCCACCAGAACCAAAAGGATCCGCATGATTAGCGTGAACGAA
>SYDV01000320.1 GCA_005801395.1 Planctomycetia bacterium
AATCGATGGAAGTGGCACCATAACGATGCCCCCTAGTTCCACCGTTATTGCCCTGACTGGTGCGGCGCCAAAATTACTGCAGCCGCGCGCCTTTGTCCGTGGAATTAATTTTGGTGGCAACGTGGTCAATGTAGACGGACAAAAATGGTTAGCGCATCGCCAAGCATTATCCGGCGGATTAAAACTCGGCGACGGCACCAATATTGCTGCGGTTGGTGCGCTCAGCGGTGCGGGTTTGGATTATGATCGAAAATCCATGCTTGATACCGGTCTGTCCGCCAACGGAAAACCAATTGAATTAACGCAAATTGCACCTGATGGCGAATATGATGTCACCTTATGGTTAGGAAATACCACACCTGCCACCGCTTCTGCTTTAACTATCACCATCAATAATAAAAAACTTGAACTGGGTGGACTTTATTTGCCACGCACGGGGTGGGCACAAATTGGACCCATTACCGTGCACAATTCCAATAAGCAGTTAACCATGAGCATTGACGGAATTGGGACAGGGCGCCTTTCAGGACTCTTGTTGGAAGCGCCAAAAAGTGCCAACCTCATATTGCCATCATCTATTCAGCTGATTAGTCCCGTAGACGCGTCCTCCTTTTATTCAAAGGAAGAATTTCCTATACAAGCAGAAGTAGTTGGCACGGCGAAAAGTGTGCAGTTTTATGCTGGTGATGTCCTGTTGGGGGAAATCACTACGCCCCCCTACCGCATGCTGGTTAAAGTGCCCACGCCTGGCGACCATAAATTAACGGCCAAGGCAATTAATCCCGGAATGAATGCATCCACCTCCTTACCGCTCGGTATTTCCGCCTTGGAATCTTTTGGCAGTGGTTCAATTACCTTTGAGCATTGGGATAATGTAATGGGCCGTTCGATTGATGATGCATTAAAAGATGCGAGAGTATTCGGAAAACCCAGTAACACCTATACCGCCCACAAATTTCAGGCGAAGAGTGAAGTCGCAGATTATTATTATGTGCGTGCCCGTGCGTATATTCATCCACCCATAACCGGAAAATATATTTTTTGGATTACAGGCGATGATGAAACGCAGTTGTGGCTCAGCACAGATCATTCTTCAGATAAGATACAAATGATTGCTCACTCCAATGAACACACCGATTGCGTTACGACGTGGAAAAAATATCCCACGCAAGAATCCAAACCTATATCACTCGTACGTGGTCAACGCTATTTTATAGAATATCGACTAAAAGAAGCTGCCGTCCATGATTACGGTGCCGTTGGTTGGAAATTACCCAACGGGGTTATGGATCGCCCTATCTCTGGCGCCCACCTGAGCCCAGCTGACAAACCGTGACCATTCAGGTCGTTTATGCGCACCAGCAACCGGTGGCACGGCCCGCAAGTGTAGGGTAACTTATCCTGCGGAGCTAATTCGCTTCGCCCCCAACGCGGCTTATGACTACCGAACTCACATCACTGACAGAGCGGGCTGCAACCGGCGATCCCAGTGCCTTTGCCGAACTTTTAGTTGCTTTACATCAGGATTTACGGGCGTCGTTAGCCACGGTCGCCACGCATCAACCGATGATCGACACAGCTGAACGTGAAGTGTGGTCCATGCTGCGGCGTGAACTTTTAGTCGGCGTCCCAGATGGTCCAATCACCCTTTTTATTCATCAAATAGCAGCGGCTGTGGCGTCTCGCCTGCTGCAATCCATGCAAAACTCCAGTCGGTCCAATGGCGACAACCTGCAAGAACTTATGGCCACCGACGGTCTGCAACGGCTGCAAGCACCTGGAGTGCTCAGTAATACCTTCGCCAAAGAGGTAATCGCGCGAGTTCCAAAACTGCCCGAAGATGATCGCGCACTGCTACAAGCGATCTATGTCGATCACATTTCATTACATGATTATGCTACCACCCACCAACAACCGCTCACCACCATCGCTTCTCGCTGCTTCAAGATACGCCGTGATCTGCTAGATCATAATACTGCCGCTGACGACGAAGCACATGACAACCAACTAGCGCTTTTAATTGGCTGTCACCTAGATCGATCGATTATTCCCACCGATGTCATGAACCTACAAAATCGCATCGACATCAATCCCGTAGATGCAACAGTTATCGCACAACAAATTCGCGCACATGTCGTTCTCGTTGAATTACTTTGTCCACCATCACCAGCCACCGTGCGAATTATCGCGGGTGAATTGACTAAAAGTAATAAACTTCTTACGCGTACTGACAGCAGCTTAATTCGCGCCGTAGATAAAGCGAACAGCAAGAGCACGCGTATTCCGTTTACAGGATTACCACCACCACCACCGCCGCCCAAGCCAGAAATATCGTTAACCCTCATTTATATCGCTGCCGTGGCGCTGATCATGTGCGGTGCCATTGCCCTGTTCTTGGCCTGGGAAAATACCAAATCGAGCAGCAATCCCAACCGTTCCAAGCCCAGCTCGACTACCACACCGCCTAGTCATCCATCTCAATCCAACGCCACACCTTAAAGACGCGTCTGCCCGATCACTTGCAAAAGAATCTGTCGGCGCGTTCGAATGATTCATATTCCATTAATCGGCCGGCTGCTCTCTCTCCCTCTCTTAAAAGCCCTGACCTAAAAAGCCAAGGTCGAGACCCAATAAACGACAGAGAAAGCGTAGCGCGGCATCTTGATTCATGGCTGCACGCACAAACAAGACTAGCACCGTGCCATCTAATTGCAGATGAACTAATTCCGGCAATTTGACGGCCACTAATTCTTTTGGCAGGCCCGAGCTCATGTGCATTCGCACTTGGCGATCTTGCACATCAATGCGGGCAATACCCATTTCCTTACAGCGTAAACGAATCGCGCGGACCTGAAATATACGCGCCACTGGTGGGGCTAATGCACCAAATCGATCACGCGCTGAATGGGCAATGGATGACAAGTCGCTAAGTTTTCGCGCATTATCAAGTTGTTTATGTAATTCAAATTTAAGTGCGGGATTTTCCAACCAGGTTTCGGGAATATAGGCATCTACCGCTAAGCCAAGCAAGGTATCCCCATTGGTTGGCGCGGCATTATTTGATTTCCCCGCTTTTAGCGCTGGAGCTTTGACGGATGGCGGGGTAACAGGCGCACTAGTCGTGCCACCAGTTTTTAGGCGCTCCACGGTTTCCGTCAGTAATTTGGTATATAATTCGTAGCCAATCGCATCAATATTGCCTGATTGTTCACCACCTAATAAATTACCTGCACCACGCAACTCAAGGTCGCGCATCGCCAATTTAAATCCTGCGCCTAATTCGGCATATTCCTGAATCGCATTAAGCCGTTCACGTGCTTCTTCGGTTAATTCACGATTGGGAGGCGTCAGGAAATAGGCATGTGCCTGACGCGAAAAGCGACCAATTCGCCCACGAATTTGATGTAATTCGGCTAAGCCAAAACAGTGCGCGTTATTAACAAATAACGTGTTCGCATTGGGAATATCAATACCAGATTCAATAATCGACGTAGTCACCAAACATTCGAGTTCACGCTTACGAAAAGCTTCCATGACTCGCGAAATACGATCTTCATCCATTTGCCCATGAATGGTATCTAGTTTGAGCCCTGGTGCGAGTTTGGTCAATTTATATGCAATATTATCAAGGTCCTGCACGCGATTATGCACAACAAACATCTGTCCTTCGCGTTCACGCTCACGTTCGATCGCGTGACGAATCATTTCATCATCCCACGGCGATACCCGCGTTTCTACCGCAAGACGATCCGCAGGCGCTTCGGCCAGAACGCTAATATCACGCAAACCTAATAAACTAAAATGCAACGTGCGTGGGATCGGTGTCGCGCTAAGCGTAAAGACGTCCGGCGGTTGTCCCAGCGGTACACTTGTCACTTTCGTTGCGGTTTGAGCCACCGTTTCGTCATTGGCAACAACAGAGGCAGTGCGCGCTAACGAGCGCAATTTTTCTTTTTGTTTTACCCCAAAGCGATGTTCTTCGTCTACGATTAACAATCCTAAATTCGTAAATTGTAACTTATCTGATAAAATAGCATGAGTGCCAATTAACACTCGCACCTCTCCGGTCGCTACTTTTGCTAATACTTTCCGTTTATCTTCTGCCGTATGAAATCGATTCATGCCCGCAACCACATAGGGAAATCCAGCAAAGCGTTCGGTAAACGATTCCAAA
>SYDV01000321.1 GCA_005801395.1 Planctomycetia bacterium
GCATTGGATGTTTTATTGAATCGATGGGCAGCGCAAGAATTAGCCCGACGCAAATTAACCGCACCACGTGATGTTATTTTATTGCTCAGCACCAATGACGCCGTTCGTCGCACCATGGACGTCGCAATCGCGCACAGCACCGTCCACGAAATGTTATCGGGCATTCATTGGCCACGATGGTCTGGACCATTGATCGTCGTGGTGGGCGCCATGGGCGAACGAGATCCCTATCCCGGTCAAGAACGCATTATTAGACCAGCCATTCCCCTGGTACGCATGAACGAAACCACGCCTGGGATGACTCCGAGCGAAGTCCTTTGTGTTCGCATGACGGAATTAGCGTTAGCGTTGGAAGCGCCACCAGCGCAGGGATGGCCAGCATGGTTAACCGTTGGACTCAACGAAGTGGTGAAAGCCAAAATGCGCGGCGAAGGACCAAGTCCCATCAAAATGCTGAGCATTCGCCAAACCGCTGGCCTTATGCGGTTAGAGCAATTATTAATCGATGAAAAACCTGATGCGGCACTCGCCATGGCTTTATGTGCACCGTTAGTGCATTCCAGACGCCGCCAATTACTTGGGAACTTGCTGGACCTTTTGCGCGGAGGCGCAGCAAGCCCAGGTGCTATTCGCGTTGCTTATGGACTGACATTAGCGCAGTTGTTGGAAGAACGCTAATGCCAGCTGCTAGTCATAATTTCGGCGAATTACTCCAAAGCGTAAACTTGATCGCACAGTTCGCGGAATCGAGTGGCCAATGATTCCATGTGTTCACGTGGCACATGACCGACCGAACGCCATTTAAGCTGTAGCTCTTTGACTTCTTCCTTAAACCATTTCGCATTTTCATGTTTGAGGATGGTTTCCACTTCGCCAATGATTTCCTGCTTCTTCGTCAAATTTTCTTGGCGTTGCTTTTCCACTTCCGCTAAATGATCTTTCAAAGTGGCATAAACACGATCACAACCCGTGCGGAAACGAGTCCAAACCGTCTCAACGTGTTCGCGAGGAACATAACCAATATGTTTCCATTTCTGCTGCAAATCTTTTACTTCAGCCATGAATTCTGGGGCCGGACGTTTGCGCACTGCGCCTTCGGCAATTTCAGCTTCAGCATCTTTCGCTAAATCTTCAGCGGCCAAACACAGCGCCAATTTTAGATGTAAGTTATGTGCAAATTCTTTATTACGTTCATCAATTTCGGCGCGGTGTAGGGCAAAAAATGCATCGCCTGCTTTGCGAAAGCGATCCCATAATTCTTTGTCGTGTTCACGCGGAACTGGGCCGATGGTTTTCCATGCCACTTGAATGGCTTTCATACGCTCTGCCGCCCCGCGACGATTAGCAAGATCGGCAGGACTACCCTCTAAACCGATACTCTCTTGTTTCGACAGTCCTTCCGCTTCGCTGACCAATACTAATTTTTGTTCGTAATTAGCCTGACGTTGTTGATCCATTTCAGCAAAATGTGGCTTAAGTCGATCGTACACCACATCACAAGCAGCCTTAAAGCGCTGCCAAGTCGATTCGCGTTTTTCTCCAGGTAATGGGCCAATCTCTTTCCAACGCGCTTGCTTTGATTTCATCGCCGCAGCCAACTCAGCCAAATCCGCGACACTGGTTAGCGCTTCGACTTCCGTAATTAATGCTTCCGCATGTCCCAGGTTAGCAAAACGTGCCCAGTCTTCGGCCTCAATTAATTCCTTCAGTGGTGCAAACGCAGTATCGCAAGCAGTACGGAATCGCGCGCGCACGGTGGCAATTAAATCGGGACGCAATGAGCCAACCTCGCGCCAGCGACGTTGTAAATCTTTTAACACATCAAAACGTGCCTTGCGCTCGGCTTCTGCTGGTTCGTTTGCAGCCAATTGTTCCGCTTCAGTTGCCAGTTTTTCTAATACCGATAACAGGTCCTGATTACGCGTATCGCGTTGGGTACGCGCTGTGCGGCCGGCTTCCTTAAATTGACCATAAGCATCAAGAAAACGAATTCGTAACGGATGTTGTTGCGGCAGATCAACGACTAAGTGATGCCAACGTTTGTGCAAAATACGATAACGATCACGCGCCTCAATGCGACGTTCGGCAGTGGCTAAGGATTCCGCTTCGGCCACCAACGTTTCTAATTCAGCAATAACTTCAGGAGCAATGACGATTTCTTTTGGTGCAACCGCTTGCGTGGTCGGCGATACGAATTCGCGTTGCACACCTGGAAGCAAACGCGCCAATTCTTCATTAAATCGGCTGGTGAAAATTGCACGTTGCGGGGTTTCAATCTTAGGCAATGCCTGCCACGTTGTCATCCATTGTTGACGGCGTGCATCGCGCTCTTCAGCAACGATGATCTGAGACACCGATAAATCATTGAGAAATTGTTCATACGCATGAATGGCGGCAAGACCTTCAGCACGATGTGCCGCTGCGCGTTGACTCTGGTCACGACGAGCGCGTTGAATTCGCTCATCGGCGGTTTTGGCTTCCGGCTCAAGTGCTAAATCAGGGTATCGCGCTAATACTTCCGCGCGTTGGCTGTCTAATTTCGCTAATTCGTTTTCCGCTCGATCAAAGTCCTGCGATAAAGCCCAACGTGCGGCATCGATCACCAAAGGATCTAATTCTTTACGTCGCGCTTTGCGACTTTGTTCAATTGATGGTTTGGCGGCTTCTTCCTCTAAAATATTTAATCTCGTTTGCGCTGACTTACGGGCCGATTCAGCCTTTGCCTTGCGCACGACATCTTTTAACACGCTACGTTTGGACAGGCGCTCAATGGATTTAAGCGCAAAAACACCGGTCGCATCTTGAATCGCAATCGTCGACCACATGGCTGGACCAACATCACTGAAACTACATAAACGTTCAAAGACCGCCGCGCGAACGGCGGTGTCTTTCGCTTCCAGCGTTAACGTCACTAAGGATTTATGATCACTGACCACGGCAATCATTTTTGCACAAGCGCTGAATGGTCGCTCATTAATTAATTTAAAAGCGACTGACGACAGCCGTTCGCGCACCAAGCGCACAACTTCGGCATCTGAGCTACTGAGTAATGATTCTAAACGGTCTTGATCATTGACGCGTCGCGCTGCCGCTGCGCGCACCCGCGCATCAGGATCAGTCGCAGCTCATTGGGCAAAAATCCCCTGCTGATCATAGGTAAGGTCATTAATACTTTTGAGGCGCACCGATGCATCAGCATCTTTCCACTTCGCTTTGCGTAATCCGAGAAATCCCACGAGCCTTACTCCTTAAAGTCCGCACCAACATGGGTGCGGGGGCGCTGTTATCTGCATTTTTGCGGCGGCTCAACTGTCAGCCGAGGGAATCGCCTGCCCAA
>SYDV01000027.1 GCA_005801395.1 Planctomycetia bacterium
AAATGCCCCCAGGGTATGAATTTATAAAACTACTAGGTAGTTAACAGCACTATTTTTTACCAGGGAAAGATGTGGGTAATGAGTAGGTTAGGAGCCTGGGCGACCTATGCGTTGGTCACTGAAAATCAGGACCTTCCCGCATTTGTTGCGATCAATGACCCTCGTGGTTTAGCACGCAGTGGGAAAAATAATTTTGGCAATGGCTTTTTACCGGCAGCGTTTCAAGGCACTGATTTTAATGCCCAATTACCACCCGCAAATCTCATGCGACCAACATCGCTCTCTCAACAAGCTGACCAACAAACCAAGGAACTGCTCAATCGCTTAAATAGCCATCATCTGGAAGCCTTTCCTGGGGATGCGGATTTAGCGGGTCGCATTGCCAGTTATGAGCTCGCTGGAAAAATGCAGCTGTCAGTTCCCTCAGTTATGGATCTCGGCAAAGAAACAGCAGCCACACGCGAAACTTACGGCACTGAGTCTGGGTCGAAATTAAAACGCCAATACGCAGAGAATTGCCTAGTCGCCAGACGTTTACTCGAAAAAGGCGTGCGTGTCGTTCAGTTATTTAACGGTAGCGATCCCGCAGGCGGCAACGGAATCACCAATTGGGATTCGCACAGTGACATCCTAAAAACGCATGCCATGCAGGCCGAGATTATGGATCAACCAACGGCTGCTTTAATTGCTGATTTAAAACAACGTGGATTATTAGAACACACCTTAGTGGTATGGTGCACTGAATTTGGCCGCATGCCTTTCTTACAAGCCAATGGCAGTGGTCGCGATCATAACCCAGGGGCATTCACTTGTTTTATGGCCGGTGCCGGAGTGAAAAAAGCCTACAGCTATGGTGAAAGTGACGAAATGGGATTAAACGCTGCCATCAACCCAACTAGTGTGTATGATTTCAACGCCACGATCCTGCACTTAATGGGACTCGATCACGAACGATTATCGTATTATCATAATGGCATTGAACGTCGTTTAACGTCCGTCCACGGTCACGTTATTAAAGATATTTTAGCCTAGCATAATTTCACGGCTAAACGCCTGCTTGTTTGGAGCGATAAAGTATTTGCTTTATCCGCCGAATAACGGGATGGTCATGCACAAATGGTACATCCACCACTGATACGCCTTGCTCGTTTGGCTATGGCTACACGTTTTGAATTAGTCATCGCTGATGTTGGTGATGTTTCGTTTTTGCAAGCGGCCGGTGAAGAGGCGTTAAATGAAATAAGTGACTGTGAACGTCTGCTGAGCGTTCACCGCCCGGATGGAGAATTATTTCGCCTTAATGCTCATGCCGCAAACGGTCCGATGCGCGCAGATCCACGGGTTTTGCAGTTTATTATTCAGGCGCAATCACTGGCTGAGATGACACATGGCACCTGTGATATTGCTATTGGTCCATTATTAGATGCATGGCGCATACAACGAATTGACACAGATCACCTATCGGCTCCGACAGAAAACGACATTGCATCCGCCCTGCGTTTAGTAAATGTCCGCCAACAAGTGGTCGTCGACCTTCATGCTGGAACGGTGGTTTTTACCCAGCCAGGCGTGCGCTTAGATCCTGGGGCGTTGGGCAAGGGGTGGGCCATTAATCGAGCCATCACATTGTTACGGGAACATGGCATCACTCGAGCATTATTGCATGGCGGTACGTCCTCGGTTGTCGCTCTTGGCGCACCATTGGAGCACGCTGCATGGCCAATTGGCATCGCCCACCCACAAAACGGAAACATCATAACAACCGCATTATTATCGAATAATGCGCTTTCAGTATCTGCGCTGCACGGCCGCCAATTAATTACCGGCGGACAATTACACGGTCACATTATTGATCCCAGAACAGGACACCCGGTCAGCCATACCGCATTAAGCGCCATCGTACACGCGGATAGCGTAATGGCAGAAGCTTGGTCAACAGCAATGCTCATCGATCAACATGTCACGCAGCAGTGTTCCGTGTCAGCATGGTTACCACAAAGCACCGCAGTGGTTGTTAGCGATAAAAATCATGAACTGATTTGCAACACTTCTGGCCCTGATTTCATGCCTTTTCACACGAAAAGTCATGTTGGCGATAAATAACTTCGAACTAAATTGTTTAATTATTCCGCTCGTTGAGTTCCGCGTTTCTCTTAATGAAAACGACAGAGTAATGCAATCGATATAAGCGCACAGGCAATGCCTAACATTTCATATTTATCAAGCGTTTCACCAAAGACGAAAACACCAAGCAGGGTTAATAACAGCACGGTGGAAACCGAATAAACCACACCAATGGTGGCCAATTTCAAATGCTGCATGGCAATGACCCAACCAAAAGCACAGAGGGAATACACCACAAAGCCGCATAAAAACCAGCGATTCGAAAATGGATTTGCTGTTTGTTGACTCGCTAACTTCAAAAAATAATCACCGACTACGGTAATGACCGCGATGAACACCACCCCAACGGCCACTACAAATGGAGTCAAGCGATCACCTTTGGTCGAAAGTTAAGCATCACCACTTCGTGAGAGCTACAGGTAATTTCTTCACCAAAAGCGATATCTCTACAGGCATACATAGTATCCCCGTTTTGAATGGTATTCGGATTATCATCGTGATTAGAAAAGCGGTCATCATCACTGGAAAGGATGAAACGTCGCTTTTCTTTCTCGTAACAGGCGTAATGCAAAACCTGTTCTTGCGCCGCTGGTGACAAGGACGGTAGGCAGTCCTCAGGAATCTCGACATCAAAGCCAGGCTGAAACTTCCAAATGATGGTGCCCTTTGCGATGAATTGATCCGCAAATAAACCAAGACCGTGAATGCTACTCGTTCGCACCCGTCCTCTTACTAACAACATCGTTGTCTCCACGTGACTTTGGATATGGAATTCTGGATGCTTATACGAAGCATTATTTTTCTCGCAACCCACCAATAGGTGCGAGGTTCAAGGCTTGTGGCAACTCTTCATTATAACTATTGCTACACCTGAATCATTTTAATGTCAGCGTCTTCGGCTTACGTGTAAAATAGAACGATCAGCGATAATTAAGAATCAATGCGCAATATTCCACGTCTGACTGCCGTCGCTACAGCGGACGCACGATCACTTACACGTAACTTTAAGAAAATTTGTTTCACATGCGCTTTAGCACCGTCCTCACTAATACCTAAGTGCGTGCCAACTTCTTTGTTGGATTGCCCTTGCGCTAGCAATTGCAGCACTTCCAATTGCCTCGCCGTCAACTGTTCATCATCATTACGTTGCGCTAATTGCTGCTGGATATGCTTAGGCAACCACGTTTCACCAGCGGCAACGTGTCGAATGGCTTCGACCAATTCTCCAGGCCCGGCGTCTTTCAAAACATAACCGCTAGCACCAGCCGCCATGGCCCGATGCACATCTTCTTCAGTATCATAAGTCGTAAGCATCAGAACGCGCGCTCAAGGATCAATTCGTCGTATTTCACCAGTGGCACTAATCCCATCTTTATTCGGCATGCGCACGTCCATCACGGTTACATCAGGACGAATTTCCCTGAACAAACGAACGGCCTCGACTCCATCTTCCGCCTCAGCCACAACCGACAGATCAGGGTGATGGCTCAGCACTGCCACCAAGCCCATGCGGACAACGGCATGATCATCAGTGATAAGCAATCGTATCATTTCGGTTCTCCTACAATGGTCAGTGATATGTTCGTACCTGCTCCAGGCGAGCTCGTCACGATCATGGTACCGCCTATTTTTCGCGCACGTTCATGTAAACTTTGCAAACCAAAATGGCCGGTATGTGGCCCATCTACCTGTGATAAATCAAAACCGCAACCGTTATCAAACACCTGCAACAACAGTTCAGTGGCCAAAAAATGAATCTTAATCATAATTTCTGTCGCGCGCCCATGGCGCAAGGCATTGTGAACAGCTTCCTGAACAATGCGCGTCATATGATGGGTCGTCAGTCCATTAATTGATCGCGAAATACCTTCACTTTGTAACGTTATGACCGAATTTTTTCCCAATTGTAAGTGCTTAATCAGCGTTCGCATGCGCGCTAACAGATCGCATTCCTCGTTCGCATCCGTATTCAAATCCCACACAGCTCGGCGCACCTCTGCGCGACTCTGTGCCAAAATATTTTGCGCGGTAATCAATGACACGGGTTTGTCGGTCAAAGACATAGCCGTCGCTTCTAGTTGTAGGGCAACTCCCGTTAAATTCTGTTCTAAGCTATCGTGTAATTCTGCCGCTAAACGTTTTCGTTCGCTTGATATGGCAGAGAATGCAACTTCCGCATCAGCGCGCGCGCGCATTTCATCATTTAATTGTCGAGAGCGTATTTCAACACGATAACGCAACGCTAAGGCCCACGAAATAGTGAGCAATAATCCAACTCCCACAAAAATTGCGGCGTAAAGCAGGCGATCACGATTCCACCACGGCGGCGATTGCAGTACCGATAAATCCTCTGTTCGTGCGACTAATAGGGCAAAGGTTGTGGGCCGACTGGATAAAAGCAAAATGCCTGCACCAGGTGCCAAATCACATACCCCCGTAATCTTCAAGCGCATATCACGTACAATAAACGAAGGCATTTCCATTAAACTGGATAAAACAATGGGGATATTTTTGTTTTCCACTCGCAGATTAAAACCGTAGCAGTTACCTTTTTGCATTGTGATATCTAGCACCGTCCCCTCTATCGTAATTCGCCGCCAGTCTCGTTCTGCTAATTCACGCCCCTTAACACTTTGCAAATCGACGAACTCTGCCGCTGGTATTCCAACCGGTTTGACCACCTGCACATACGCTTCTTCTAAAACTGGATTATACATACCCATGCGCGCAAAGGCCGCCACCTCAACTAAATCACCTAGCTTAACATGATCTAATTCTTTTTGTCCACGCGGAATAACACTAATGCCGTAATCACCATCTTGAATGACTAACATGCTATCAATAAAAGTAACCACTCCATGTACTTTTTTTCGCCGCTGACTTTGCTGTGGACCAGCCGCTAATAAATGATTAATCGCGATAAGCGGCGTAGAAAATGGCTCACTCGGCGGATCAATGACAACAATATCTTCAACACTATGGGTAAAAATAATCCATCGGTACGGTTCCGTGCGCCGATTTTGTTGACGTAGCGGAATTCCGCGCAGGCGTACCGTGGCATCCTCATATCGCGTCACATCTTCGGCTTGATAACGCACAATCATGGCAGAGACACTGCCCCATGGAGTACCTAAGCGCAGCACCAAACGTGGCGGATCAATTGATGAATCAATGAACACTTCACGCACTACCGCTTTCACTTCAATTAATTGCCCCTCATGGTAGCCCGCTTGTAAATCTTCCACCGTCGCCTGCATCGGAACCGGTAAAGCAAGGCGACCTTTTTTCTTCACCTGCATCGCCGCTACCCGCGGAGCATAAGCCGACGCATCCGTAACGCCTTCGATTTCCACTTCGTCACCGGGTTCTACTCTGATACCCGGACCATCCGGTGCTGCTTTTTGCGAAACATGCACGCCACCAGTGGCATCTTGCAGTACAAAATCTGGCAGCGCATCACTACGATAATATGTTACTATTCCCGTAATTTTTACCGGTCGTTGCTCGCCTGCTTCACTCGGCAGTAATTAACGAACGGCCGCCGCTGTGGTGAGCGGCTCACTCGCCCGCAGCAGACCACTCAGCATAATTACTGTCACAAAAGTAACGGCTGCCCACTTCACGCTTCGACTCACAATCGTAATTAAGGTCATGTTCCCATCTTAATGGTTTGTCTGGATGATTCATTACACCCTGACCACGCCAAGGGCAAAATGCCTAAACCATAGTGCAACACCTGTACTAACCGACAACTAGCGGACAATATTCCTTACTGAATCGGGTAGTGGAAGCAGAACACCCCCTGCTATGATCTGCAACATGCGTACTGCCTATATCATACTCTGTTGCGTTAGTTGGCTCGTTGGTCCTTCCGCACTCAGCCTAACGGCAAATGCGATGGAGGTCTCAGCCCTCGAATCAAAGGCCCTCGCAATTATTGAAAAATCCTGTGCCGAATGCCACAGTCATAAACTTGGAAAAATCAAGGGTTCACTGGCTTTAGACACGCTCGCCATGGCTTTAGAAGGCGGCGATACCGGACCAGCACTGGTCCCAGGAAATGCACAGAAAAGTTTACTGATAAAGGCCATTCATTATACAGATGAAGATTTGCAGATGCCGCCAAAAAATAAGCGTTTATCTGCCGACGACATTGCAACACTCGAACAATGGGTTTCCGCTGGTGCACCTTGGCACGCGAAACCCAGTAACGCTGAAGCCATCGCCGGACGTCCAGCACGTAAACCTGGTCGCATAACGGATGAAGATCGAGCCTGGTGGTCTTATCAGCCACTCGCAAATATTACCCCTCCGAACAGTGATGGGAAAAATGAAAAAGGCGAAAAATGGGCGCGTAATTCAATTGATCAATTTATCGCCAAGCGTTTAAGCGATGCGCAGCTCATACCTGCACCAGAAGCCGACAAACTTACCTTATTACGACGCGTCACTTTTTCCGTAACCGGTTTGCCGCCAACTCCCGAAGAAACCAGCAATTTCCTAGCCGATCAGAGCCCACAAGCCTATGAAACATTAGTGGATCGCTTATTATCCAGTCCACAATACGGCGAGCATTGGGCGAGATATTGGCTCGATCTCGTGCGTTATGCCGACAGTGATGGTTTTAGAATAGATGATTATCGCCCGTCGGCGTGGCGATATCGCGATTATGTGGTCAAGGCGTTTAACTCGGATAAAACCTATGATCGCTTCGTCCAAGAACAATTAGCTGGCGATGAATTATTCCCTGGGAATCCAGAAGCATTAATTGCCACCGGCTACCTACGACATTGGATTTATGAATACAATAATCGCGATGTGGTAACCCAACGCGAAAATATACTAATCGACATTACCGATACGACGGCAGATGTCTTTATGGGCGTTGGATTACAATGTGCTCGCTGCCACGATCATAAATTTGATCCTCTTTTACAAAAAGACTATTTCCGGTTGCAGGCATTCTTTGCCCCCTTGTTACCGCGAGATGACTTAGTGGCTGCTACCGCTCAGGAACAACAAAATTACGCTAAAGCACTTGCCGTTTGGAATGAAAAAAATGCCGAACTACGTGCACGAATTGAAGTCATAGAAAAGCCTGCCCGCGCGCGCTGAACAACAGGCACTCGAAAAATTTACTGACGAGTTGCAAGTGATTTACAATAAACCAGAAAAGGAACGCACACCTGATGAAAATATTCAACGTGATTTAATCGCTCGTCAGGTGATTTATGAATGGGATCGAATTATGAAGTACGTTAAAGCCGAAGATAAACCTACTATAATTGCCGCCCAACAAGAACTAACAGCCGCAGAAAAAAATAAACCGACGGCTTTACCACTCGCCTTTGCTGCTACCGATGTCGGCCCACAAGCTCCTCCGACGAAAATTCCGAAAAAAGATCAATTGGGCGACATCGCTCCTGGATTTTTGACCATCCTCAACCCAGATCCAGCCATTATTCCTGCCCCCAGTAAAACCAGCACCAACCGACGTTCAGCGTTGGCGTTGTGGCTGACGACGGCGGATCAATCACTGAGCACGCGCGTCATCGTTAATCGCATTTGGCAACATTATTTCGGTCTTGGGCTTGCGGTAAACAGTTCTGACTTTGGCCAATTAGGTCAACCTCCATCGCATCCGGAGTTATTAGATTGGCTATCACGCCAATTTATCACCGATGGTTGGTCATTAAAATCTCTCCATCGCCGAATACTTTTATCTGCGACCTATCGTCAATCCGCCCACCATCCGCAGGCTACCGCTTATCGTACCATAGATCCTGAAAATCATTTATTATGGCACACATCAACTCGTCGCCTCCAGGCGGAAAGTATTCGCGATACCATCTTGTCTATTACTGGCGAACTTGATCTCTCTAGTCCAGGTGGCGCAGGTGTCGATGGCTCGCGTCCAAAACGATCCGTGTATGTTAAAGTAACACGCAACCGCCGTGATGCGGTATTAGATGTTTTCGATGTCGCTGAAGGTTTTAATAGTACCGCCAGTCGCAATGTTACCACTACACCAAAACAATCGTTATTAATGTTTAATGGCGAATGGGCATTGGCCCGCGCACGAGCATTCGCGAATCGTTTATTTAAAGAAGCACCAAAAAATGACAGCGAGCGCATCAATAAAGCGTATCAACTCGCTTTTGGGCGCTTGCCTGTTCCAGATGAGCACAAACGATTAACTGCTTTTTTACAACAACAGAATCAAAATAAATCGGGTAATGGCAGCAGTGACGGAACTCAATTTTCGCTCATTTCAGATAAATTACCCTTTCGTGATGGACGTAGTGCCGTGTTATCGCCAGGAACACCACAAGATCGTTTAATGGTGGGAGATCGCGAAGCGTTTCCCGATGGTAATTTTACGATTGAAGCATTTGTTTTACTGCATGCTCCTTACGTCAATGCGAATGTCCGCACGATTGCCGCTCGCTGGGACGGAAACATTAAACATAGTGGTTGGTCATTTGGCGTCACAGGAGCCAAATCCCGCTATAAACCAATGACGCTTCTGCTGCAATTATCGTCTGGTGAAGCTAATCAAAAAGAAGCTGAACCGTTATTCAGCGGCTTGATGCTACAGCCTGGACGTCCGTATTTTGTCGCGGCAAGCGTGCAGCTAGATGGCACCCAACCACGGGTGCAATTTTACACAAAAGATTTATCGAATGACGATGAAACCCTGCAGTCAGCCACCCTCAAAATTGACCAAAAAGGCCATAAACCATATGCCGCCCCCTTCACGATTGGTGGGCGTTGGGGAGAGCAAAGTCATTTATGGGATGGCTTAATTGATGACGTCCGTTTAAGCGACCGTGCTCTACCCAATGAACAATTATTATTAACCAATGAATCATCGCTCGAAAGCACGATTGGTTACTGGCGTTTCGAAAGCAATACCGGCGCATTCTCTGACTCATCGCTGCGTAATCACAATCTCATGCCGCTGTCGATAAATACGGGTGAAAAGAATGTCGATTTAGAGGCTTGGACGGATTTATGCCACGTCTTGT
>SYDV01000322.1 GCA_005801395.1 Planctomycetia bacterium
CGAGAGCGGCGAATAAAATTTCTTTCTGTGATTTATCGGCGGTGCGGGCCAAGCCAACAATTCCGGTTAGGCGTGCGATGACCGATGGCGCAGCCAACGCTTGTTTTTGCCAAGTCGCCGTTGGTTGGTGTTCGAGTGCGGTGCGCGCAGCAAAGCGAATAAAACGGTCAGCATGCCCTAAATAGGGAATAGCGGCGGCGACTGCGGCGGGATCTTGTTTGCCATGAAAGGCTTCTAAGGAACGACGCAGCTTGATCTCAGCATTTGGCACTAATGGTGCAGCTGGCGCCGTGGATTCGGTGCCGGTATAAATGACGCGATAAATAGCAGATTGGGTGCCACGTCCGCCAATGGCGAAATACATCGCACCGTCTTTGCCAATTACCATATCGGTGACCGGCAATGGTTTTCCGTAAACGAAATCTTCACGCGTGGTGGTATAACTGGAACCATGCGGAGTTGTATGCACGGCGTAAATAGTGCCGTAAGTCCAATCGAGTAAATACATGGCCTGTTGATATTTCGCAGGAAATTTAGCGTCAGTGCCAAATCCCATGCCGGTGGGACTGCCTGGGCCAACATCATTAATTCCAGGAAGGTTATCGATATAATAAGCTGGCCATTTGCCCGAGCCATTGCGCCAGCCGAATTCAGAACCGCTGGTGACATGGCAGGCACGCGTTGGGCGATACCAAGGTGATCCTAAATCCCATTCCATATCAGCGTCATAGGAAAATAATTCGCCAGCGGTATTAAAAGCGATGTCATATTGATTGCGGAAACCAATGCTGATGAGTTCCCAATTATTTCCTTCGCTATCGAAGCGGGTAATATATCCGCCTGGGGCAAAGCGATCGCGTGCGTGACCATTGGGATCAGAGTGTCGTGGTAAGACGTGATCTTCGGCCCAAACTTTAGGTGCTAGGTAGGTGGAGATTTGATTTGGAAGATCGGTATGATTTCCGGCGCAAAAATAAATTTTCCCGTCAGGTCCTTTGATGAGGGCATGGGGGCCATGTTCGCCACCACCAGCGAGTTCTTTAATGGTTGCGACCGAATCTAATTCACCATCACCGTTCGTGTCAGTGGCGCGGTAAACACCAGCGCCTTTTTTACCGAATTTTCCATTAATAGAAATGTAGAGGCTATTGTTTGCGTATAATATCGCTTGAGCTGAGCCTGCATCCAGATTGAGTTTTTCAACTTTGGTAGTTTCCATGTCGCCACCGATGGGTGATGGCGTAATGCGGAAAATACCAGCTTGTCCTTGGTCGCTGGTAATCAAACGGCCTTTGTCATCAATGGTCATGCTGACCCACGAACCCTGTTCGGCTTTGGGGACAACATAAACTAATTCGGCTTTAAAACCTGGAGGTAATTGGAGGTCTTCAACGGCGGTGACGCTATTCTTTCCGGCTTTGCCTGCGCCAACAAAAACATCACCCCAGGGCGCGATACCTAATTTACCTAGAGTAACTGAGGTATTCCATTTACTGTCATCGAAATTGGTTTCTTTCCATTTATTGCCCGTGCCATTTCGCCATGATTCATCGCTGACCACCTCGAATGAGGCGGGGCCTTTTTTGTAGCTCAAGCGGGCAATCATGCCGGCTCCGCCGTCGGAATGTATCGCTTCAATGGCAATGACATTATCACCAACGATTAGATGTTTGGTGACATCAGCAGCTGCGGGGTCTTTCCAGTCAGATACGCGACCAACATCGACGCCATTAACATAGACTTTCGCGAGATTGTCCACGGTGACGAGTAATTTTGCGTCGGTGACTTTACCATCAAGGTTAATTACTTTGCGGAAATTAACTCTTTCGCCTTCCGATGAGGTGGTTGCTTTCCAGATCCATTGCGGAGTTTCCGCCGCCATGGCGCCAGCATAAGCAAATACGAGGAGGGAGGTCGATAAGAGGGTGCGTATCATGAATAAATGGTCCTTTTGTTTGGATAAAAAAATACCCGCGCTTGAAATTCAAGCGCGGGTCAAGTTTTCGTTTATTCGATTGGCGTCAGTATCATATCTTTAAATTGTACTTTCATCGGTTTGCCGACATGTAATTGCAGTGCGACGATGCCTTCAGGAACGAAATCTTTTTCTGATTCATCGATCGTTTCCGACATTAAGGTGCCGTTGATTTCATGGGTCATCGTGCGGCCATTGGCCGTCACTTTGTAGAGGTTCCATTCGCCCTTGCCTTTAACGCTGGATTGTAACGCCGCGCCATCGGCAAAGGATTCCGTTTTCTTTTTCTCTTTGCCATCAGCCAGCCAGGCACGTTGGCCGCGTTCGGCTAAAATTCCGCGATTGGTTTTTTCGCCGTAATTAATGCCTGAATATTTGGGACCTGCTTCAAAGTCGGCTTGGTAGCCTTGAACAACGAAATTGCCTTTATCAACTGAGCGGTATTGTACGCCGGAATTGGCGGAATCGCTGAGGATGCGGTAAGCAAACGTCAGGGTGAAATTCTTGACCGTGCCTTTACGCCAGATCAAAAACGAATTGGACTTGAGTGGCGCATCTGCTTTGGTTTCGCCGGTAATCGCGCCGTCTTCCACGCTCCAGAGTCCCGTTTGTCCTTCCCAGCCAGCGAGACTGCTGCCGTCAAAGAGATTGATGGGCTCAGCAGCATAGGCGCCGGTGGCGGCCAAGAGGCTCGCGCTGATTATGAGACAGCGACGAAATAAAGACAGGGACATAGGTTTTCCTTGTGGTGGGTTAGCGTTAATCATATCGTTTTACGATATTGAGAAAGGCTAAGAGAGATACCTGAATAGGCGAAAGTTGTTTACCATTATTTTCTGGTGAAACTAGAATTAATAGCACAAAAATTACAAAAAATCCCCACGTGGACGCATGATGTCCGTCCACGTGGGGAAAATATCCAAACGAATTACTTGTTCTTAATTTTCTTGTAGTCGCCGACATTTGGGGCGTCTGGATTGGTATCTGGTCCGAAGTAACGCAGTAAAACTAATGGTTCCGTGGTCGAGGTGTTTTTAAACGTGATGCCCTTCGTGGCGGCAGCTTCGGTAATGAACACTTCGTCTTCGGTTAATTCGGTGAAACCAATCATTTTC
>SYDV01000323.1 GCA_005801395.1 Planctomycetia bacterium
TAAATACCCAGTTTGTGAATGATTGCCGATGGTGCCATCTGGTTTGACAAAGCGTGCTTGGAAAGCTGCAGCAACTTGTTCGGCTAAATCGCCAAAGGTTTTAGCCTCGTCAGATTTGCCAAGTGCGTTGGCCATGCTGGATAATAACTGGCAACTATAGGCGAAGTACGCAGTGGAAATCAATGGTTTCGGCGTCTGTATTCCAATCGCCAACCAATCGCCAAAGCCTTCATCGGGTCCAATTAAGTCAGGTGAGCGTTTTTTATAGTACGCGACATGCGCTTTTAATCCGGCGTAATGTTTGCGTAATATCGCGGTATCGCCGTACACGTGATACAGCGTTGCTGGCACAATCAGGCCCGCGTCCGACCACCCAGGGCTCCACCCTTTGTGAGGAGCGGGTGCCATAATGGGATAACGTCCTTCATTGGTTTGCGCGTCGGACATTTCATCCATCCAGCGACTCAGAAACGCGTCGACATCCATATGATATGCAGCGGTGCGAACATAGACCTGGGTGTCGCCGGTCCATCCCATACGCTCATCGCGTTGTGGACAATCAGTGGGAATATCAAAATAATTTCCTCGTTGTCCCCACCAACTATTATCGTGAATACGATTAATCAGCGCAGATGAACAGGTGAAAGACGAAGTCAGTTGCAGGTCTGAATGGGCAACCACTGCCGTTACGGTGGTTGTCGTGGGCGCCTGACTCAGTCCGCGTATTTCGACGTAACGAAAACCATGAAAGGTAAATCGCGGTTCCCAGGTTTGCTGGCCGCTGCCGTCACAAATATAAGTATCCATCGCATGCGCGGAGCGCAGAGATTGTGCGTATAAAGATCCGTCAGGATTGAGCATTTCAGCAAATCGTAGCGTAATGGCGCGACCGCTCGGTTCGTTGACGTTTAGTCGGGCCCAACCGGCGATATTTTGGCCAAAATCGATAATATAGCGATCAGCGTCTAAATGTTTAATGGTCAGGGGAGCACGGGTTTCAATCGCACGGATGGGTGGCGCGCGATACCAACGTGGGACTGGGTTGACGGTTGATCCACTGACGACTTTTTTCCATGACAAATTATTCGTTCCCACTCGATCCCATCCATGAGCAGTACGTCGTGCATCGACGGTTTCTCCGTCAAACATATCACTTGCGATAATTGCCCCAGTGGTGCCGACCCAGTCGTTGTCGCTGGTAATAATTTTTTCGCGTCCTTCATCGTCGAATAGATGTAATTGGCAACGTAAACGAGTTTGCTTGCCGTACTGATCCTGGCCTAAGACGCTCACGTTACCACGAAACCATCCATCCGCTAATACGGCACCTAGGATATTTTCACCATCGTTCAGGTATGTGCTGACGTCGTACATGCGGTAGCAAACGCTACGACTGTAATCGCTCCACCCTGGAGCAAAGTGCTCATCGCTGATCCGATGACCATTCACGTGCATATCCACCTGTCCCAAAGCCGTCGCGACCAACATTGCTCGCACTGGCTTTTTATCGACATGAAATGCGCGACGTAGTAATACCGGAGGTCTGACGTTTGTTAGCGCCGGTTGGGTGACGGCAGGCCATGGCGCGGTTGCGATTGGGCCAAGCACATGCGCCTTCGTGGTCCAGGCGTCGGCATCCTCGGGTTTTTTTCCTGGTTTTTCACCATGTTTTGTCAGCCAGTTTGCGGATGTGGGCAAGCGAATCGTTTCTCCATTATCCAACAACACTTCAATGGTTCCGATGCAACCACTGGGACCGACTTTATTATTTATGACTTCGATGAGCACGTGATTGCGCCCTGGATGAATAAATCCGGTGAGATCTTTAGTGGCGGCGGTGGTGGTGCCTTTGGCTTCAAACGCCTGTTTATCATTGATATGGGCCACGAAACGATCATCGCCAGCGAACCACGCTATACCGCGTATAATCGCAGCATGTTTTGGAATATCTAAATGAGTAGCGAACCACGTACTACCAGCAGCTTCGCTGGCATTGGAATTGGCGCTCACGCCAAGCCATTGCGCGGTAGAGAACGATGTTCCGTCGGGAGTTACCCGCATCGGTAGCGTTAATGGTAGAGAGGTAACGTCATCCAGCCCAATCCATGCTGCTGTCCAACGGGTTGGTTCAAGATATCCCATCGTATAATGAGCAGGTGCGCTCCATGCCGATGGCTGTCCATTCGTATCCCAAATTTGCACGCGCCAATAACAGGGTTGTAAACTGGTAAGTGGTTTACCGGCATAGAAGAGGTGTTGCGATTGCGCACTTTCGATGCGCCCACTGTCCCATAAATCTGCTTGTCCCGCCAACAAGGGTTCGCGACTGGTTGCCACCATTATTCGATAGGCTGTTTGCTGTTGACCACGCTTTGCCTGATCTGAGGCGCTCAGAGCCCAGGATAAACGCGGCGTGGCAACATCGACCCCCAGCGGTTCCGTGAGGTACTCGCAACGTAAATGCACGGGTTTGAGCTCAGTCATTTCGGCAGCAGCAACGGAAGGGAAATAGGTGGCGACTAACAGAAGACCAGACATTAGGTATGATAATAGCGGCATGAAATCATTCTCCGGAACTACCCGTGACGCCACGCTTGGGGCATCCGCGACGTAGATCGTTTACCTTACCATGCCAAAAGCGGTATAAATTCCAGATGCTCAACTGTGCTAGGATTGCCTACCTGCTTCGAGGTAAGCACGGTTCAATTAATGTGCGTGGATAATATTGACCACCAATCATGATATTTTCGTGCTAATCGAAATGATTGATATTTTCGATTAAATAAATGAAGCGCTGTAAATCCGGCGCTGTATGGTCGTTATTGTTTGTTGGCGGCTGTTTCGCTCGACTTGCCGTAAAGCGCAGGAATCACTTGGACTAAGATCGATAAGGTCAGCACGGCGGCTGGGCCCATAATGAGACCTAATGGACCCAAACCAATAACGCCACCGACGAGCGCGAGAAATAAGAGAAAACTCAACCAAATATCATCGGTACCTAAATACATGGCCAAACGAACGGCCACACGATCAACAATAATTGAACTAACGAAAGCAATGAGGCTAAATATGATTGCCTGATAAATCAGCTGCTGGCTCCATAAAATACTGGCTAGGGGAATCCAGGCGACGGTAGGACCAGCGACGGGAAGTAAGGCGACAAAACTGGCGACCAATGCGACCAGAATAGGATTAAATCCACCGATAACCCAGGCTAATAATCCCAGTATCATACCATGAATAGCCGCTCGGGCGACTGTTCCGGTGAGCATGTGCACCGCTGTGCGATGGAAGCGTAAAGCAATAAATTGATGCTGTTGCTCACTAAGGGGAAGGCATTCCATCAAAATCGTTACCAGACGTGGACCTTGTGAGTAGAGATAAAATAAAGTTACCACTGTTAGAGCGCACTTGGCCAAAAAACCACCAGTGCCGGTCACTAAATATTCCACAAAAGCAGGGCCCACCGACAAGTTTGCCAATAGTGATTCGATGGTCGCCCTGACTTGATCCAAGTTAATGTGCAGACTGGGAAACATATTTGCCAAAATGGTTCCGCGTTCGACTAACAGCGAGACAATTTCTTTAATATGTTGATCGTCTTTTAATGCGAGTCCGACAATGAGTCGCAACGTGCTGGCGACATCACCAACGACAGCAACTAA
>SYDV01000324.1 GCA_005801395.1 Planctomycetia bacterium
TCATCACCTGCATCAGCCGTGGCCATACTGCCTGATGTATCCGTTACTAAAAGTAATGATGGGCGGCGCGTGGTGGCTTGTTCCACTTCCCGGACGGGATTTGCCAACATCAAAGTCAGCACCAATATGACACCAATACGTAATATCACCAATGCTGACCACGCGCGGTAAGCGACGAAGCACGCCGTCATGGCAATTGCCATGACGCACCACACCATCCACATTGGTAAAATCGGGTCTAACGTCATGCGTTACGCCTACGCACGCCACCAGCGATTACGGATTCGCACGCAAATAATAATAATGCGATAAGTAATAACCACGGCCACAGTGGAACCGTACTGGCCAACGATATAGCGGCTTCCGCCGTCGCACCATCCGTGTTGGTCGGCATGGGCACCTGACGTACATCACCTTCACTACTGGGAATTGCCACGGCGACGACATCGTTACCGCCGCGATACCAACCTGGTTGATTAAGCAGACAAGCGCCTTCCACGACCTCGATAATTCCGCCACCGTCTTTCACCATTGGCACCGCACTGGGCATAGAAAAACCACAGGGTACGGAACATTCATCGCGTCGACGTGGTTGTAATACCTGTCCCATCCGTGCCATGATCAAAGGAAGGATTTCCAATGCCGCCATATTCGTATCGGTATCGGCGGGGCTCATATTAATTATAATCCAACGACCTGAACCCACACGCCGTTCAGCCATGGCAATACTACCATCTTCCCACGCCATCAATTTAGTAGCCCCAGGGGCCAACGTCGCTGGACGATAACGCTGCGCGTCGATTTGCTGCAATAACGGCTCACGTCCGGCTAAATCAATTAATAACGGATGAGCCGTTAATACTTCATGTATACCAATACCACGCGGACGTTGGCTTAAATCCACCGGCGGTAATACCGACAAAGGCGACTCTAATCCATCTAAGGCTAACGTTAATGCCGCGTCAGCATCGCTGACAATAAATTGAACTAAAGCACCACCACCTAATAAATGTCCGGCCACTGCCCGCGCATCGCCTAACATCTGCAAGCCAACCGTTAATACCACGGCGTCATGAGCGCGAGCGGCTAATTGTGGCAAAAAACGTAATTGATCACTACGTACCACCGTCGGAATTAAACCAGCAGCGGTTAACCCCGCGATCACTGGTTTTAATGAACCTTCGATCCGTTTATCCGATTCATCTGTATAAACACGAACTGGTAATGCTTCGCGCACCATCACCACACCCACACGACGATCATCAGCAGGAAGGGAATCCTGGACGTTGGCACCACGAGCAATAATTGCCACCTCAACCGTTTGCAGTCCCGTTCGCTGAGGCGTAAAAGATTGCGCCAAAATCACCGATTCACCCGCTGGAATCGTGACTTCCTGCGAACGACGATCGACGCCCATGCTGATGACCACCGTCAATGTCGCAGGCAGAACAGCATAATTACCAATATCGGTTTGAATCACACATGAACGTCCAGCCACTGCCACGCCTGGTTCTAGGGCGATGGATTTAATCACCTGATTATCATGGCCACCACCGGCATTAATGACCTGGAATCCAATACCTTCGGGCATCGCCTGCGGATCAATTCCGGCCATAGTACCACGACTTGCATCACTTATTAAGTGTATGTCACCATGGTTGTCCAATGCTCCGATTGCTAAGGCCAAGGCTTGGTCATTGGTACTCACACCCCACCCTGGGGACGAATTCGCTAACAATGAACGCATGGGCCCACGGTCGATGGTCGGCACTAAACCTGAACGCTCGATGGTTTGCCCAGCAATCAATAATAAGACGGGCCGATCATGTAATTCTTCGCTAAGCCGAGCCGCCGTCGCTACCGCGCGGTCCCACACCAACGCACCGGCGTCACGTTGCTGCATGGATGCCGATGCATCAAGAATAAGCACCACTGGGCGACCAGCTGCCCCGTGATTTCCCGTCCAATACAAACCCGCCAACGTTAAAACTAATAAAATTAAAGCCAGCACACGCAACAACAGCACCAACAGATCACGCAACCGCTGCAAGCGTGCTTGTCCGGCATGGGCGCGGCGCAAAAAAGCTAATGCGGGAAAAGATTTTCGTTGTGCTGCTCGGCTGGTCAGCAAGTGAATCATGACCGGCAACCCAGCAAATAATAATGCCGCTAATGCAGCTGGCGCAAGAAAGCCCATGGCAATTACCGCCGCCGCCGACGTTCAAGCCAATGACCTAGCACGTGCACCACATTATCATCCGTACACCAGTGCTGAACATCGACGCCAGCAGCTTGCAATACGGTTTGACAGCGCTCCATATGAATGGCCATTTCTGCGTCGTAGCTGGCCTTCGCCAATGAAGCATCGCAGGAAACCGTTTTAACCACGCCTTCTGGATCATCTAAAATAACGCGGCCCCATTCCGCGGGCAGATCAATTTCGCTGCGATCCAAAATCTGCAGCACCGCCACATCATGGCCGCGCGCCATCGCCGTCGCCGCGGCCTCTGCGACAGGTTCAATTTCACACAATAAATCACTAATTACGACCACCAACATGCGCTGAGTTAAGGACTGAACGGCCCCCATTAATACCTGTGCGACATCAAAATGACCCACACTGGGAGTTGACGTTAATGCCGTACATAACGGCAACGCACCGGCTGAACCAAGCGCTGAGGTCTGTTTATCGCCCATGATCACCCGCACCGCATCACCTTGATCCAGAGCCAATAATCCCATGGCCGCTCCGGTTAATCGTGCGTGTTCTTCTTTGCTTGGCTTACCATAGGCCATACTGGCAGAGGTATCGACAATTAATGCTAACGGTAATTGCCGATCATCATGATGACGTTTAATTAATAAACGATCCGTGCGCGCAAATGCTCGCCAATCAATCGCTCGTAATTCATCCCCAGCCTGGTACGGACGATGTTCAGCAAAATCGATGGATGAGCCATGAAACGGCGAACGATGGCGACCAGCGTATAAACCCTCCAACACGCGACGGGCGACTAATTCCAAACCACTACTACGACCCAAGCGCGGCGTGGATAATGCCAACGCCGTTGCCGGATCAGAACGCACCGAACGTCGTTTTTCGCGCATAGTCACGGCTTGGTATTTTTAAGCACCGCTGCCACTAAGGAGGCACTCGTCGTGCCTTTGCCCAACGCCTGAAAAGTCGGCACTAAACGATGCGCTAATACCCATTGCGCCACCGCCGCTATTTCATCACATCCCACTGCCGCACGACCATGCAAGGCTGCATGTGCTCGCGCCGCGGCAATTAAATGCTGCGTCGCACGCGGACCACAACCCCAAGCAATATGAGTTTTCACCCAGGGTTCATTTTCCGCATCCGGTCGCGTACCGCGCACTAAACGCACGGCATAATCCACTGCGACGGGCGGCACTGGAATCGTCGCAATCAGGCGAGCGAATTCACTAAATCGTTCCATAGCGAGAATCGGCTCGACACCTGCACGGTCGTTCGTATCAAGTAATGCAATCGCACGTTCTTCATCCGCGTTTGGATAACCCACTTGAATTGATACTAAAAAACGATCCAGCTGCGCTTCCGGCAAACGATAGGTGCCCTCTTGTTCAATCGGATTTTGCGTCGCGAGCACAAAAAATGGTTTAGGTAAATGATGCGTTACACCACCCGCCGTGACCATACCTTCTTGCATCGCTTCTAATAATGCCGCCTGGGTTTTAGGCGTCGTACGATTAATTTCATCCGCTAAAACTAAATTTGCGAATATTGGACCAGAAACAAAGGTGAAATGACGCGTGCCGCTGACTTTATCTTCACGCAACACTTCCGTTCCGGTAATATCTGACGGCATTAAATCAGGTGTAAATTGAATACGTTTAAAACTCCAACCGAGAGCTTCTGCCAACGTTCGCACCAGTAACGTTTTCGCCACCCCAGGTGGACCAATGAGCAACGCATGCCCACGAGCAAAAACCGCCGTCAGCAAAGCATCAACCGTCTGAGTTTGCCCCACGATCCGAGCGCCAATGGAAGCCAGCAAACGCGTTCGCACATCAGCGAGCTCGCTCAGCCAGGCCGTTTCCGAAAACGCATGAGATTGCGCTAATTGAGGTTGTTGCTCTGCCACGATTCACCCCCGCGCCGTGATGGTCTATTGGGGGGGAAGAGTGCAAGATGGATCTGTCGGGGGAGTCCATCGGAGTTCATCAGATTCCATCAGAGTCCGGAAGTCCGGAAGTCTTGCCCGATCGGGTGACTTTTAGTTTATGAGTGGCGTAAATTGTAACTGCAGAATGGCGGGGCCACTTACGCCCTAAATGAATGGCGTTATTTTGTAATAGTCTATTGGGTCCAGCATTTTTGCAGCTGCAATATTATCATTCCTCGAATCACTAAAACTTAGAACACGCAAGACTTCCGGACTTTCGCACTTCCGGACTTCTGGACTCTGATGGACTTCCCAATAGACAATCCCCTCCCCATGCAAACCATGTCAGACCATGGCTGACTACATCATCATAGGTGCTGGCATTATCGGGTTAACCGTAGCGCTTGAAATAAAGCGGCGCTTCGCCAAAGCCACGGTCGTCGTATTAGAAAAAGAAGACGAGGTCGGCCAACATGCTTCTGGTCGCAATAGTGGTGTTATTCATGCAGGATTTTATTATTCCGCTGACAGTTTGAAGGCTCGTTTCTGTCGTGATGGGAACCAGACCATGCGCGAATATTGTCGCAAACGGCAAGTGCCCATGTTTATGTGTGGCAAATTGGTTGTCGCACAAAACGCGGAAGAGTTACCTGGCTTAGATGAACTCTTTAAACGCGGCGTGGCGAATGATGTCATTGTAAAAATGTTATCCGCCGCTGACGCACGGCGCATTGAGCCACGTGTACTTACGCATGAACGCGCTTTATGGTCACCGACCACCGCTTCAGCTGATCCGGCAAAGTTAATCAACACGTTAGCACGTGATGCCCGTGATGCCGGTATCCAGATCCAAACGCAAACGACTTATCTTGCCGGGCAACCCGGCGAAGTCATCACGACGAATGGTCGCATTGAAGCTCGTTACGTCATTAATTGTAGCGGATTATACGCCGATAAAATCGCACGTAATTTTGGTTTCTGTTCGCGCTATACCATTTTGCCGTTTAAAGGCATTTATCGTTACAGCGATGAAAAACCATTTTCCCTGCGCACCCATATTTATCCGGTGCCCAATTTAAAATTCCCCTTTCTTGGTGTTCATTACACCGTCACGGTTGATGGGAAAAGCAAAATTGGACCAACCGCAATTCCCGCATTTTGGCGCGAGCAATACGGATTGATCGAGAACTTTTCCCTAACCGAGTTAGTCGACATTGCCGTACGTGAAGCAAGCTTAATGATTTCTGCCGGTTTCGATTTTCGTGGTCTCGCGCGGTTAGAAATGAAGAAATTTTCATCTTCTTTCTTAGTCGCTGAAGCCGCACGATTAATTACCGGCGTACAACACGAAGATTACACTCACTGGGGCCGTCCAGGCATCCGCGCCCAATTATTAGACCTAGAAAAGCGCACCTTAGTGATGGACTTCGTCATCGAAGGCGATCGCTCGTCCCTGCATGTGTTAAACGCCGTTTCTCCTGCGTGGACCTGCTCCATGCCGTTTGCGAAACACGTCGTTGACCAAGTCGTGCGTTTACGGGATGGCGCGAGCACGACTAACTAAAGCGATCATCAGATTTTAGGCTGAACAGCCACATAGTGCAGAATTGACCTGTAATTAGTTGCTTTTCATCCCCCTTTTACACATTTCAACTGATCAATATGAAAAATAAACTACACCACTACGGCTTATCCTTGTTCACAACATGCTTGGCGCTTCTTGGCTTCATGGCTTCTGTTCATACAGCGGACAAGAAACCCAACATCATTCATATTGTCGCGGATGATCTCGGCTGGAAAGATGTAGGATTTAATGGCTGCATCGACATCAAAACACCAAATATTGACGCACTGGCTAAGGGCGGAGCGAAATTCTCCCAGTTTTATGTGCAACCCATGTGCACACCAACGCGTGCAGCCTTAATGACTGGCCGTTATCCCTTTCGTTATGGTCTGCAGACTATTGTTATTCCAGGCCCAGCGGGCTACGGACTCGACACCAGCGAACATCTGATGCCGCAATGTCTCAAGGACGCTGGCTATACCACTGCCATTATTGGCAAATGGCATCTGGGCCATGCGGACATCAAATATTGGCCTAAACAACGCGGCTTTGATTACCAGTATGGTGCAATGATTGGCGAATTGGATTATTACACCCACAGCGACGCCGGCGTACTTGATTGGTTCCGCAATAATAAACCGGTGGATGAGAAGGGCTATACGACCCAACTCCTTGGCAATGATGCGGTAAAATACATCAATCAGCAAAGCTCGAATAAACCGTTTTATCTTTACCTGACATTCAATGCGCCGCACACTCCGTATCAGGCACCACAAGACTACGTTGACCGCTATCAAAATATTCAAGCTCTCACTCGCCGTACTTACGCCGGTATGGTCAACTGCCTTGATGACGAAATTGGCCGCGTGATTGCTGAGCTTGAAAAAAAAGGTCTGCGTAACAATACATTGATCTTATTTCACAGCGACAACGGCGGCACGCGCAACGCGATGTTTGCCGGACAAATGGCGGATTTATCTAAAACAATAATTCCGTGCGACAACGGCCCATACCGGGACGGAAAGGGTTCGCTCTTTGAAGGTGGTTGCCGCGTCGCGGCCTGCGCCAATTAGCCAGGTATAATTAAACCACAAACCGTAGATGGCATTATTCACGCGGTAGACCTCTACCCCACGCTCGCCACGCTCGCCGGTGCTTCGACCGCCAAATGCAAACCGCTCGATGGCGTCAATGTTTGGGACACCATTGCCGAAGGCAAAACTTCACCCCGCAATGAAGTGATTTATAACGTCGAACCATTTCGCGGCGCGATACGTCAGGGCGATTGGAAATTAATCTGGCGAACATTGATTCCCACCAGCGTTGACCTCTACAACCTCGCCCAGGACCCTTACGAAAAAAACAACGTTGCCGCCGAACATCCCGATAAGGTCGCTACCATGCAAACGCGCCTGAATGATTTGGGTAAGGAATCCGCAAAGGCACTCGCACTAATTTACGTCACCAGCGTGGGACTCGCACACGGCAAACCACTCATAGGGTCAGAAGACGGCCAAACTCAAGCCAAGCCTGAAAGTCACGGTCACTCTATTACTGACGAAGGCGTCGGTGAGAACGATAAATGAGAAACCAATAAGCACGGTTGAACAAAGGTCGAAATGTATATCTTCCTTACGATTAATAAAAGCAAATTGCAATCAATTAGAATTACGGCGTCAAATTAATCACGATAAAAATAATGGTGGCAGATTGCCCTGGGGATTTATTCGACGGGTCGGATGCGTTTTCATTCTCAGAATGATCTGCATGTGCGCCGCCGCCTTCATGGCTATATATTTTCACTTGGAATATTCACACTGATGACACCGAAGGAAATCGTTATGGAATTGTTAACAACGATCAAAGTTCAGCCACGAAACAAGTCAGCGGCACATCCAAAAAATATTTCCGCGCAAGCGTTCGCACCCTATTAACCGCCATGCCGAAATTAGGTAGATTTGGTGCTACCGGTGGTGAACAAATGTCGGGTGATTCCCGCGCCAAAGTAAAATAGTTGGCTGATACCTACGGCGCAGGCATGACCGATATTGTTGTTGGTTATACCGTTACCGTACCGAACGGCACGAAAAACGCAGTTCCGCCAAATGCATCACGTCCTCTGCGTTTATTTGTCCGCTCACATCAGGTCAATATCACCGACATGGATGCTATCTTTGGACCTGTGTATTTAAAAAATTATACCGTCAATTCTAGTTATAAATATTCCATCGCTCATTCTTACAGCACCACCAAACCTGAATGCTATACTGGTACCATGGGCGATCTCGCCGACGGGAAACGCACCTAGCTTACCATACGTTTGGATGACCAATATAATGCCCGATGGGGCGATCCCATTTTCGTCCGCGCATGGTTCAACTACCTGCCCAAACTGGCAATAGAACCGCAACGCCAACCCTATCGGGCACGACCACCACCCGAGCAATCGTGCATATTTTTGTTGATGGTACTGAATTCGGCACGGTCACCGCCGGTTCAGATGGAAAATGGACCTATACCTTAACTGGTTTATCCACCGGCTCGCACACCATAACTGTCATAACAGAAAATGCTGGTGGTACATCTCCACTCAGCGATCCCATATCCGTCATGATCGCTGCCACTGGCGGAAGTACTCCACCAGTTAGCGACGGCGGAGGCTGCAGAGTAGGTGGATTATCGTCGATTTTATTTATGGCGCTATTTGCCTTGATGAAATTTACGCATCGAACACGGGTAGGACCTCATTAGTCATCGACTGTCTTCGGAGAGGATAAAATAAACTACGCACTTAAAGAAATTAATTTCTCTCAATGCGTAGTGATTGCTGCGTTATTGTCTTGAACTTAAGCAAGACAACGGAGGACTATTTATGTTGGCGAAATTGGCTGAAAGTCTGCGCCGAGCGATGACGGATAAATCACCGATGACCATCCGCACGACGGTTCCATTTCTTTTTGCCATATAAGATTTGCCGTGATCGAATTACGTCAGTGTAAAAAAGTTGGGTAATTGTCCTTCGGTCCGTGTGTCACTCCCTAAAAATGGGCCCCCTAAACTTCCTCGGCCAAGTGAGTGCTTTTGAGGGAAGAAACAGGCAAGGGGCGACGCATGGAAAAAACACATGAGCAATTTGTTGCCCAGTTCGTTGCCTCACAGGGGTCCTTGCGCTCGTACATTCAGACGCTGGTTGGTTATAGCGCTGATGCTGACGATGTGATGCAGGAGTTAAGCCTGACGCTGTGGCGCGAATATGAACACTATGATCAGAGGCGTCCGTTTATCGCCTGGGCTTTCGGAATTGCTAAAAACCATATCGCCCGTTGGCGAACGAAGAGTGCCATCAATCGTCGTCGATTTAGCCCTGAAGCAGAAGCCGCACTAGCCGTGGCATATGAGCAACTTGAGGATGAATTACGTGAACGCCGAACGGTCTTAGCAGATTGTATGGAACGACTTGGACAGCAAGCGCACCAGTTGCTCGACCAACGATATCAACAAAAGTTTGATTTAATCAAAATGGCCGAATTGCATAAAAGCACCGTCAATGCGATTAATAAAAAATTAGGCCGCATACGCCAGGTCCTAATTGATTGCACGGGTCGAACGGAACCGATCTGATGAATTCGTCCGATCGTTTGAATGATTTACTAGAATCGTGGTGCGATGGTTTAATGACTCCCACCATGGCAAGCGAGCTGGATCGGCTATTGGCATCCGATCCCCTTGCTGCGCGACGCGCGGCGGTCTATTTTGATCTCCATCGTATCCTCCTTGAACAAGCGACGTCCAAGGAACAAATGGTATTGCCCATCGGAACTGCACGTCACGTGCAGGACAGCAACACCTCACATCACCATAGTCCGAGCCATAGCAACGGCCCCAGAAAACATGCCGGTTCACAACGATTAACCAAAGCATCGAGCCGCACAAAAGCATCAGGACGAAATAACAGCCATCATCCGCGTTATTCCCTGCGTTTTTTTGCGGCGGGCAGTTTATTGTTATTAACCGTGGTAATGGTGGTTCTCTTCAGTTTGTCGCCCACCTCTGATAAACCGATTGCGCCTACCGTGTGGCTCGAAGGCGAGGCCACGGTGTTGCAAGGTAATGGTCTAGCTTCTCCGAATGCACTGACTCCAGGAGCGCATTTGATTGCTGGTTCAAACGCTGTTTTATGTTACGCTGATGGCTCGCGCTTTCAGCTCAAACCCGATTCATCCCTGTCTTTATCCGAAGACAATGAAAAAAAAGTTCGGCTCACTCGTGGCATCATTTATGCTCAGGTGACTCGCCAGCCGCAGGGAAAGCCGTTTCGTATCATCACTCCGAGCGCTGAATTAGTGGTTGTAGGCACGCAGTTCCGCGTCATTGCGGAGCCGGAACGCACTCTTTTAACGGTCAACGAAGGCCTGGTTCAGTTTATATCCACTGGCATTAATGAGCTGGTTAAAGCAGGTGGTCAACAAGCTTCTCATCAACGCCAAATTCTCATACCGTCCGATGCGACGTGGTCGTACCGCGATGACGGAGTTGCCTTATCAAAAGGTTGGCAGATTTCTGGCTTTGACGCAAAAAATTGGGGACAAGGTAAAGCTCCCCTTGGTTATAATCCCAACGCACCAAATCGGGAAAAAACATACGCCACCATAATTGGGAAACCGTTTACTCAGCAGCGCGTTCCACTCGTGACGTATTTTCGTCATGAATTTTCACTGTCATCCCTTTCTGGCCTACGTCGATTGGTCGCCCATCTTAGGCGCGACAATGGAGCCGTGCTTTATCTCAATGGCATTGAGCTTGGTCGTGATGGCATGCCAACGGGTCTCATTAGTTCTAACTCGCCTGCTCTTGAAGGCGCAGGTGATTATGATGATTCGGTTCATACCCTTGTATTTCCTAGTGAGGCACTGCGTGTGGGAGTTAATTGTCTCGCTGTTCAGATCCACCAAACAGATCCTTACAGTTCTGACATGCTATTTGGGCTCGAATTAATTGCAGAATCGTTTGAGCCAAATTCTGAA